>JABHKC010000023.1 GCA_018692315.1 Bacteroidota bacterium
CACTAATGGTGTAGTTAATCCATCATATTCAACTGCTGGGTTTGGATTACTAACTGCAAGATTATCAAAATAATAGGCACAATTTACACAAGGCCCTGTAGGTGGTGAATTTTGACCATTATTTACATTGTTAATACTAACAGGTGTTGTTGTTCCCGGAATTAAAGCTACATTATAATTTATATAATTCCCTCCTCCAGGATTTGGCCCTGATAGAAAAAAAGCAAAAACGTCGTTAAAACTACTATTCACAAATTCAGGATATTCATCTGAACCAAATAAATATCTAAAAAATAAACTATCTGCAGAAGGGATAAAATCAAATTCTAAACTGGCAGCATCATTTGTAGTTTGTGGAATAATGGCATTTAATAATGGATCGCTCGGTCCTGTTGTGTTTCCAGTTATTCCAGTAGAATTGTTAGGTCCAGGTGCATCAGAAATATACCCGGACGATAAAATTACACCGGCAGCAAAGTCAAAATTATTGCCCGGATCGGCAAAATAGCCTATGGATAAAGGATCTCCAATATAGGTAACATTCCCTGCCTGAAGGCAACCTGAGATTAAAACATCAGTAACAAGTTGTGCATTGGTATAGGTATTTGAATTTACCATTATTGGCTGGCTTTGCATTATTACTGCAAAGCTTATAAACGATAATGCTATTATTATTTTTTTCATATTAGAACCACTTAAAAAATTACTGTTACTGTTCCTGATTTTCGGTGGTCTCCACCATTCTTGTCTTTATAAATAATTACCCATGGATATATTGAACCGCTTTCAACATCCTGGCCATAAGCTTTTCCGTCCCAAGGGTGATATATATCAAAAGTTTCAAATATTTTTGCTCCCCATCTATCATAAATAAGCATATGAAAATTGTCGGCATCAACTCCAATTATTTTTGGCATGAAAGTTTGATTCTTAGAAATATCACTTTTGGGGCTAATTGCTGTTGGTGCATAAAAAGTGTATTCGTCTCTCACTACAATTTCTTGCATTACAGAGTCTTTACAACCTTTGTTGCTTTCAACAAACAATTGAACAGTGTATGTTCCAATTTCATCGAAAACATATTCCGGATTTTGTGTATTTATCAATGTATCATTCAATCCGTCAAAATCCCAATAGTAAGTCAAATATCCTTGCGAAACATCAGAATCGTCTTCAAAATAAACAATTGGTTTTATTATACTTACTATTTGAGGATGAGCTGTGAATCGAGCTTCAGGTTTTTGAAAAACTGTTATTAGATCTTGAGCTACACGAGAATTTTTACACCCAACCGGAGAAGATACTTCTACTGAAATATCGAAAGTTCCTTCATTAAGATATGTATGTTTTGGGTTTGAAAGGTCAGCACCAATATCGGCATATCCATCGCCAAAATCCCAAACGTATTCTCTTCCGTCTTCATAAAGAAGTTCTGAAAAGTTTACTTCAAGTGGAATACAACCCTCATAGATATCGGCAAATATTTCAATTTCTGGTTCATTAAAAACTGAAATTGTTATAGAAGCTTTACCTTGTGGCGAACCACACCAATCGTCAACTACAATTGAGTAAGTGGTTGTTTGCTCAGGTGTAAGAAAATATGGTGGTGCTAAAATATCTGTATGAACACCATCTGAGAATTTCACAGTGTATGGTCCACCTGTTCCGCCCCAAATTGAGTCTATAAAAATTGATACCTCATCTCCAAAGCAAATAGAATCTCTATCGGTAGCAAGTGAAGCACTAATATCAGGCCAAATATGAATTGTAATGACGGAAGTATCTGCTCTACAATCATTCAAATCGTGTCCCGTAATCCAATAAGTTGTAGTTTCTGAAGGTGTAACAGAATATGCTCCGCCGGAAAAGCCTGATTCCCATTCATAAAAATATGGAGTCGTACCTCCGGCACCTTCTACAAACATTGTTGTAGTTTGCCCAAGACAAATATATGTGCTTGTCGATGTTTCTAAAACGTAAGGTTCGGGTTCTTCTACCGGTCCGTTGAGAATTTGTGAACAACCATTATCATCGGTAACAGTGATTGAATAATTTCCTGCTCCAATATCGTTTAATGTATCGCTAACTATTCCATTGAAAACATAACCAGTTGACCAAAGAAATTCGTAAGGAGGAACTCCTCCAACAATGGTTACAATAGCTTTTCCATCATTCAGTCCGGCACAACTTGCAGAAATAGATGAATATTCTGGCACAACAAGTGTTGGTTGATTTATTACAAAAAGGGCAGAATCAATGCAACCTAAAGAATCAACTACAAAAAGTTTATAATTGTCTGCACATAAATCATTTATTACATTCGATGATGATGTTATTGAATCTACTAAATAAGTATAAGGAGCAAAGCCATTTATCGGCGTTCCTGTAACTGTTCCTTCGCAAACTTCAAAGCAATCAAGGTCTTCGGAAACTACATTTAATCCTGTAAGATCAGAAATTGTAAATGTAATGCAATCTACTGTAATTTGTCCGCAAGCATCAGTTACTGTCAGGCAATAAGTTGTGGCAGCACCGAGTGTTGGTATTACAGAAATATCAGGATTTGTAGAATTATTACTCCATTGGTATGATATTATACTTTGGTCCATTTCGGGAGGGATGTAAGAATGCAGATCATATCCGACCGGTATAATTGTACAAATGGAGGTATCATTTTCAGAAATTCCAGCATTTAGTGTATAATTATCCTTTATGAAAATTGTATCGTTAGTTGGTGAAAAAATACATGGCAAACACTCTCCAACCAATGAAATTATGAAATATTCAGTATTTTCATTATTATTATCAATAAATGCAGAGTAAAAAACTGTGTCTGTCAAATCACCCATAGGAATAGTTATTGTTGTTGGGAAGCTTGAATAATCAACACCATTTGTAGCATTTCCTGTTATTAATATGTCAAAAGTGTATGCTGTTGCCATTCCACTTGTTCCCGGACGAGTAAAAACATAATAATTATCACATCCTTCATAAATATCATTGTCTGAACCAACCGTACTATAATTTTTCCCTGTTGGAACTGTTGGTTCGCCTAAACTACCAGCTTCAAGAAAAAGTCCCGAATCGTAAAACCCATCGCCACCATCGGCAATACATATTTTCATATGGTATGTCTGACAAGGACTTACCCATGATTTTGCTTCTAAAATCTCTGTGAAACCATCGTATTGCATCCAGGCAGTATTTCCTCCGGCATATAATCCATCGTAAGCTAAGCTTAAACAATAATTACAAGTTGGACAAGTTCCTGCGGTTCCACTATTTACTGAATTAGCATTTACAGGAATTGTTGTACCCGGAATTACTGCCAAATTAGTAAAAGGTACACCTGGTCCACTTATAAAGATTCCAATTACATCGTTGGTATCCGAACAAACATTTTCTGGGTATTCTTCAGAGGAATAAATATAATTAAATCTAATTGTATCAACAGAAGGAATAAAATCGAATTCAATTACGCAAGCATCATATGTTTGATTTGAAGCAGTAATATTATCAAGATCAGGATCTCCGGGATAGCCCAAATCAACACCATTTATTGTTCCGATATCATCGTCCGGACCTATGGCATTTGTTGCCTTTCCTGTGGCTAAAATTAATCCTTGCTCAAAAATAAATGCACCACTGGCAGATCCAAATCCACCAAGTGCTGCAGGACTTCCTGTATAAGAAACATTCATAACTTTTATACAACCACTTACAAGATATTCAGTAACTAATTCGTAAGCCGTTTTCAAAGTTGTGTCAACACCAATTTGTGCTTGCACGTTTAATGATGCTATAAGTATGAAAAATATAAAAAATGATTTTAATTTCATATCTGTATGTTTTTACAACAAGGCTCAAATTTGTAATGAGTCAATGATGTTTTTGTCTAAACTTAATAAATAATTGATACGCTTCCTTTTTTTGTCTGCTTTATGCCAGAATAATCAACATAATGAAGTATCCACACATAAGAGCCTATTTCTCCTAATTCTCCTTTTCCTACTGTTCCATCCCAAGGCATTTCAGGATCGTCGGATTCAAAAACAAGTTCTCCCCATCGATTATAAATTAGTAACTGATAGTCTTCGACTTGTATTCCATGACCGATTGGAAGAAAAATTCTATTATCAGGATTTTTGCTAAGTGGGTTTATTACATTAGGTACATAGATTGTGTTTTGGTCTATAATTTCAATTTCAGTATAAGCTGTATCTATGCAAGTTACAGTATTTTCATAAGTTTTATGAGCAATCATAGTTACAAGATATTTCCCAATTTCAGGGAACAAATGTTTTGGGTTTTCAATTAAAACAGAATCGCCATCGCCAAATATCCAGAACCAGGAATCGGCATCAATAGATAAGTTTTCAAAACTAATTTCGGGTTGAATTATTGATACTATTTCAGGATCGGCAGAAAATCTTGCCTCAGGTTGTGCAAAAACTTTAATCATTTCTTCGTTGGTAAATTCTTTAATACAACCTTCTAAGGTAGTTACCTGAAGTGTTACATCATAAGTACCGTCATTCTGAAAAACATGATTTGGCTCTCTGAGAGAAGAATAGTTTAGAAATTCACTGTCGTGAAAATCCCATTGATAAATTAATTCTTCAGCAGTTTCAGTTTCATTTATAAATTGAATTTCAAGAGGTTGACAACCTTTTATTACATTCGATTTGAATTTAATTGTTGGAGCTTCCAGAACTTCAATCATCACTGTATCAGTAACAGCAGGTGTTCCGCAACCGTCAGTACCGATAATAATATATTCCTGACTTATTTCCGGCCATACATCGTAAGGTGGGCTAATTGCAGCGCCATTATAGACATTGAAAAAGTAAGGGCCGCCGTTTCCTCCTGACAATTCTGCCCAAATTGTTGCCGTATCTCCTCTACAAATTGTGTTTGCCATTGAAGTATAATTTATATCGGTAGAAACATCAATAGATAGTTTTGGATTTACGTTTACAGTTACGCATTTTTCATTACTATAACAGCCTGATGAGTCAATAGAATAGACGCAATATGTCTCTGAAGATGACGGATTTACAGTAATCATTGGAGATGTAAAACCATTTGACCAAATATAATTATATGGGGTAGTTCCTCCAATACAAGTTGAGACAATATTTCCATATTGACTTAAACAAATTGTCTGGTCGTCTGAAGCATATAAAATCAATGGAGCAGGCTCAGAAAATGAAACCAAAGTATCAATCGTACATCCTTTAGTATCGGTTGCTGTTACAAGATAAGTTCCAGCTGCAAGATTTGTAATTCCTTGTGTTGTATATCCGTTCGACCAATTGTATGAATATGGAGGTGTACCTCCTATAACAGTTACGATTGCAGAGGCATTTGTGTCGCCATGACAACTTATTAAAGTATTACTGGCAGTAATATCAAGGGATAATTCAGCAACGACTGCTCCCGATTGCGCAGTACAACCATATACATCGGTAACAGTAATACTGTAATTGCCGGACGCCACTCCGGTGAATGTATAATTACTTAATGGTTGCGGTGGAGAAGTAGGGAAAGTTGATAGATTGTAAACGAAAGGAGCAGTTCCATTATTAATATTTATTGTAACAGTTCCATCGACAGCACCAGGACAAGATTCTGGTGTTGTGCTTGCTAAAGCACTCATCTGGTCGTTTTGAGTAACAGTAAATGGAATAGATTCGTTGCAACCTCCTCCCCAGGTAACAGTACAACTGTAAACACCGGCTGTGAGATTAGTAATTTCGTCAGAAGGCACATTAACAATATTTGACGCACCTGTTGACCAGTCGAAAATATAAGGTGTACTTCCACCGGTTACTTCTACAACTGCATTCGCAGTATTTCCTCCAAAACAATCTACATTTAAATAGCTGCCTGGACCCATTGCCAAACTTGCTGCATCAATTGTATATGTAACTGTATCGGTATATAATGCTCCAGTACATCCTGAAATGCCTGCAATATAAGAAACAGTGCCTGTTGGGTTAACTGTTATTGAAGGTCCGGTTCCAATAGAATTCATCATAATATCGAACCATTGAATTGATGATGGTGGAATTATATCACCAGGAATAAATCTGGTACTTTCTAATTGAGCCTGCCATTGTGTTGAGTTTCTTCCGGGTGCTGTATGAGCTACTAATCCATTGAAGTTATGTACTCCCTGTGTTCCGGTTCCTCCAGCCCAGGCAAAACATGTAGGTTTATTTGTTAAATGATTATAAATCTCATTTGAAAACTCGCATAAAACTATCTGAAATTTTCCTAAAGTAGTTGTACATGAGAACATAGGACAATTATCCCAGTTTACGACAAATTTCCTGTTTGGAGTGGTTCCTGTAACATAGTAGTAAACATAAGGACCAACACCTACAGAAGGATGCCAGTCTTCCCAAGGTCCCATTGCACAATTTTTAGGAACACTAAAGGCCTGACTTGGTATTGCGGCAGATGTATATGTGGATGGTTGTCCAGGACTGAAACTTACCCACCCATTAGAACCAACCCAACATTGAGTGTAAACTTGTCCGAAAAAACAAAATTCGAAAGGTAATGTAAGTGTACTTGAAACAACATCGTCCCACCATGTGCCAGGAAAAGGCACTGGTGTACCTCCATAAACTTCCGGAGCATAAGGAATTATCTCGAAAGTATAAATGTTTGTTCCATATAATGGAGCAATTGTAGCATTCAGGTTAATATTTCCTGCTCCACAAATTAAAGAATCGTTGCCTGCGAATATTTGGGCTTGTATTCCATTATTGAATAAAACAAGCAAGAAAATTGCGGGGATTAATTTTAATAATCTATTTTTCATAATATTTTAGTTTATATAATTAAACTGAAATTGGAAATTAGAAATTGGTCAGTGCCTAACTTCAAATTTCCAATTTCTAATTTCATTTTACTGTTGAAAGAAATTGGTCTAAATTATAGAGTGTATTATTGTATTGAAATTTAGCTACTTCGAAAAACAAAAATGTTTTGTGAAGGTATGCCATATCTGCTTTAAACTTAAAAGTCAAAGAGCATTCATAATTTCCATCTTTGTTTAAAGTCTCACTTACAGTTAACTCATATCCATTAATATGTCTTTGTGCTTTCATTTTAATAACATCAAGTTGAACTTCATCTACCTTGAGGTAAAATGATGAGAGAGCAGTTTCTCCATCCACTGATAGTACATCTTGAGTATTTTCGAAATATGCAACAATTTCATTTTTTTCTTGGGAGAAAAGGTTTGCAGAAAACAAAATCAAAAAACTTACGGTTAAAATTCCAATATTTTTCATAATACATTATTTATTTAAAATTCAGAAAAAAGACGAAAGTAATGATTAATGGTTGTTTAACAAAAAATATTTGTTCATTTCCAATTTCCATAGGAATTTACCAGAAGGTTTTGTCTCTGGCAAATGTCCAAAACTTTTGCAAAAAAAATCATATGAAAATTGCCTATTGGTAGCATGTGCTTATAATCTCATAGGGATTTTCAATTGGTAGCCCCGAATTATCATTCGGGGCAAAGAATAATGCTTGCTAAAATCCTGTAGGGATGGGCTATTGTGTAATTTTTTTATCATTATAATGAAATGATTAATGAATTTTCTTAGATTTGCTTAAAAAATAAATTTAAACACACATTAAATAAGAGAATTAGAAATAAACAAAAATCCTAAACTCAGAAAATGACTATTGAAAACACTATCCCATTCAATAATTCTACAAATTGTAAGTCCGATTATGCAGATTTGATTTTGCCCGTCCCATTGCCAAGATTATTTACTTATTTCATACCTAAACAATTTCAAGGAAAAATTGAGCCCGGACATAGAGTCGTAGTACAATTTGGGAAAAGAAAAATATACACAGCAATTGCAAAAAAAATCCATCAGACTAAACCAGAATTGTATGATACTAAGGAAATTCTCACAGTTTTGGATGAAAACCCAATAGTAAATATTTTCCAATTGAAATTTTGGGATTGGATTTCGCAATATTATATGTGCACTCTTGGCGAAATTTACAAAGCAGCTCTACCTCTTGGGTTGAAATTGGAAAGCGAATCGAAAGTTTTAGAAAATCCTACATTCAGCAATTTTGAGGCATTAAGCGATAAAGAAAAAATAATTTTAAGAAACTTAGACAAAGATAAAGGTTTAACATTTAACAAAATAAATTCTCTGTTGAACCAAAAACAATCTATCACAAATATTAAATCTTTGCTGGAAAAAAATGCAATATTGCTTGAAGAAAAACTAAAAAATATTTATAAACCAAAATATGAGCATTACTTAAAATTAAATCCGGAGTTTCAGGACGAAAAAAAATTGGAAGGGATTTTTAATTCCTTGAGCAAATCTCCCGCACAACTAAAAGCTCTTATGGCATTTTTACAATCTGCTCCGAGCATCGAAAAAGCAAAAGTTTCAAGTATAAAAAGAAAAGTACTTCTGCATAAATCAAACTGTAGCCAACAAATTGTAAATGAGTTAATAAAAAAGAAAATATTCTTAAACATAAAAAAAGAGATAAACCGGCTGGATTTTTCAGAAGTAGAAACAAAAGAACTTAACGAACTAAATGAAAATCAGCAGATTGCTTTAAAACAAATCAAAAAGGATTTTGACAAAAATAATGTGGTTCTACTTCATGGTGTAACTTCAAGCGGAAAGACAGAAATTTATATTCATCTGATTAGAGAATATTTACAAAAAGGGAAACAGGTTTTGTATTTGCTTCCTGAAATTGCACTTACTGCCCAAATTATCAATCGTTTAAAAAACATATTTGGAAATAAAATTGGAGTTTATCATTCAAAGTTTTCTGATTCGGAGCGAGTCGAAATTTGGAATCGCATACAAAATGTTGAAGATATAAATAGCTATCAAATTATTCTTGGGGTTAGATCATCGGTTTTTTTGCCATTCAGGAATTTAGGTTTGATAATAATTGACGAAGAACACGAAAATTCTTATAAACAATTTTCGCCAGCTCCACGCTACAATGCGCGAGATTCTGCAATAGTTCTGGCAAATTTTTTTTCAGCAAAAACATTGCTCGGAACTGCAACTCCTTCGCTCGAAACTTATGCTAATTGCATGAGCAAAAAATACTCTCTCGTTGAGTTAAAACAAAGGTACCTTGGCATTAACCTGCCGGAAATATTTGTTGCCGACACAAAAGAAGCATATAAAAAGAAGCAAATGAAATCGCACTTCACACCAATGCTTCTCGAAAATATTTCTGCTGCTCTAAAAAATAATGAACAAATAATTCTATTTCAAAATCGTAGAGGTTTTTCGCCATATCTGGAATGCAACTTATGTGCATGGATACCAAAATGTAACAATTGTGATGTTAGTCTGACTTATCATAAATATAAGAATTATTTGAATTGTCACTATTGTGGAGACGTTCAGGAAAGTATAAAAGTTTGTAAAGTATGTGGTAGCAGTAGTTTGCAAACTCGAGGTTTTGGTACTGAAAAAGTAGAAGACGATATTTCGATTTTTTTCGAAAATATTAAAATCAAACGGATGGATTTGGATTCTACACGCTCGAAAAAAGCATACGAAAAAATAATTAACGATTTCGAAAAAGGAAATATCAATATTTTGGTTGGAACTCAAATGATAACTAAAGGTTTAGATTTCGACAATGTTAGTTTGGTTGGAATTTTAAATGCCGATAATATGTTGAATTTTCCCGATTTTCGTTCGCATGAACGAAGTTATCAACTTATGGCACAAGTAAGCGGTAGAGCTGGTCGAAAAAATAAGCAGGGAAAAGTAATAATTCAGACAGCAAGCCCGGATCACCCGATAATTCAAAATGTGGTATCGAACAATTATTTGGCAATGTACGCAAATCAAATGTCTGAAAGGCAACAATTTAATTATCCTCCTTTTTTTCGTTTAATAAAAATTACAGTTAAACATAAAGACTTGAATGTTTTAAACCTTGCATCAAATCTTTTTGCAAGAAATATTCGTAATATATTTAAGGAAAGAGTTTTAGGACCAGAGTTTCCGGCAGTTTCAAGAATACAAAATTGGTATTTGAAAAATATTTTAATAAAACTCGAAAAAGAAAAATCGCAGCTATCAGCCAAGAGCATTTTGCAAAACGAAGCTAATTTAGTTCTTGGAATGGATGAATTTAAAAGTTTGAAAATAATTTTTGATGTTGATCCTTTTTAGGAAATTGGCTGTTGGCTTTTTGCTCGTGGCTATGGGCTAAAGGCTAATCCTACTAAATATTTCAGTAGTCGAAAAACCTTCAACAAAATCAATAGTTTCAACTTTTCCACCTTTAGCTTTTAAAATATCGTAACCAACTATATCTTCTATTTTATAATCGCTACCTTTCACGAGTATGTCGGGCTGAACAAGTTTTATCAATTCATAAGGAGTTTGCTCATCAAACAAAATAATATTGCTAACAAAACTCATAGCTGCAAGTATCAATGCCCTTGAGTTTTGTTCTTGAACCGGACGGTTTTCTCCTTTCAATTTTCTTACTGAATTATCTGTATTTAGACCAATTATTAATACATCCCCCAAATCGGCAGCTTGAGCTAAATATTCGATATGTCCCCGATGAATTATATCAAAACATCCATTAGTAAAAACAATTTTTTTTTCTTTAAAACGCCAATAATTTAGTTTCGATATTAAAGTAGTTTCAGTAAGAATTTTTGCTTTAATGTTTTGAAGTTTTTGCATTTTAGAAAAGTTTATTTCAAAGACTTTTTTCTCCTATTCACAAATAGCATTAAAATGGAAAAAGACCCGAGAATTATTACTAAAAATGCTTGCGATTCGTGTGTAATTATTGAGTAAACTGCACTGTCAACTTCATTAATTTCAAATAATGAAAGGCCAACTTTTACTAATTCGTGATACGAACCAATTCCGCCAGGTGTTGGAATTGTCATCCCTATTCCTCCAAATATCAGCATAAAAATAGAGTCCACAAAATTTAATACAGAAGTTGGTTCTATTGCAAAAAACACAACATAAGTCATAAGGATATACATCAACCAAATGAATAAAGTATGAAAAATGAACCATCTTCTTTTTCTCATATGAAAAACTGATTTGGCTCCTGTCATTACACCTTTTACAATTTCAAATATTTTTTTTATAAGTTCATATTCTCTCAACTTATTTCGATAAAAATATATTAAAAAAAGCGAGACAGTGCTCAGCGAAAATAGTATTAACCAAAAAAAGAAAAGATTGTCAAAAACTGTTGAAATGTAATTAAAAAAGGGATCAAGTATAGTTTCAAAAATAAATTTTCCGAATAGCTCCACTTTAAAGATTATAACAAAAATCATTAGGAGTATCAGCATTAAGAGGTCTGAGGCTCGCTCTACTATCACGGTTCCGAGAAGGGCATCGAAAGGAATTTTTTCAGTTCTGCGGAGAGTTTCGCAACGAGTAATTTCGCCAATGCGAGGAATTGCCATGTTGGCAAAATAGCCAATTGCCATAGCGTAAAATACCGAAGTCTTTTTTGGCTTATGACCTAATGGTTCTATTAAAATATACCAACGCAAGGCGCGACTTACGTAGCCCAATAGTGCAAAAAATAGTGAAAATAAAACCCATGAATAATTTGCACTTTTAATGTCTGTCCATAATTCTTCAAAATTAATTCCTCTGAATGCTGCATAAAGCAGTCCAATAGAAATTGATAGAAAAATCAAATAGTTGAAAATTTTTAAGACTATATTTTTCAATGATTATTGTATGAGTTTGTTGGTTGCTGTATCAGGGAAGACTAAGTTTGGTTTGAAGGTTTTAGCTTCTTCAAAATCCATAGAGGCATACGAAATAATTATTATAACATCGTCAATTTCTACTTTGCGGGCAGCAGGACCATTCAAACAAATCATACCGGTATTTCTTTTGCCTTTAATTACGTAAGTGTCAAGCCGTTCGCCATTATTGATATTCACTATTTGAACTTTTTCGTTTTCAATAATATTAGCAGCCTCCATCAAATCTTCGTCAATGGTGATGCTACCTACATATTGCAGGTTTGCTTCTGTTACACTAACTTTGTGTATTTTCGATTTTACAACTTCAATAAACATAATGCTGCAAAGTAAAATAAAAAATTATGAAGTATCAAATTAAAATTTTAGGGCTTCAATTCTAATAAACAATATTGTCAATAAGTCTCACATGGCCAAGAAAAACTGCAATGCACCCAACTTTATTGTTTTTTTCGTTCCAGGAATTTATCTTTTGCAAATTTAATTCATCTACAATTTCAAAATATTCGAGTTTTAGAATTGGGTTTGAATTGATTTTTCCAATTACCCATTTATTTGTTTCTGTGGGAGAATGAGTTTTTGCAAATTCTTTCGACTCGAATAAAACTTGAGAAATTGTTACGGCATTTTTTCTTTCGGATTCTGAAAGACGTTGATTTCTTGAACTCATTGCCAAACCATCTGTCTCTCGAACAATTGGGCAAGCATGAATTTTAACCGAAAGTTTTAAGATTTTCACCATCGCTTTTATGATTGCAAGTTGTTGAAAATCCTTTTGTCCGAAATACGAATTATCTGGCCTAACAATGTCGAAAAGACGGCTGACAACCTGAGCAACTCCATCGAAATGTCCTGCTCTGAATTTGCCTTCCATAACTTTATCCAAGTGTCCGAAATCGAATTTTTGTGTTGTAGGTTTTGGATAAATTTCTTGAACCGATGGAAAAAATAAAATATCAGTATTCACTTGTCTCAACAAAAGCGAATCGTTTTCAATGGTCCGTGGATATTTTTTCAAATCGTTCGGATTGTTGAATTGTGTCGGATTTACAAAAATGCTTACTACAGTAATATTATTTTCAATTCTCGATTTTTCTATCAAAGAAAGATGGCCTTTGTGTAATGCTCCCATAGTTGGGACAAAACCTATTGTCATTTTTCGCGCTTTCCAGAGTTTAAGTTCTGCTTGTAAATCTTTTATACTTTTGAATATTTTCATTAAATTGTAAATTTGAGCTGATTTGTTGAATGCTAGCAATTCTATAGTAATTTTTCCTTATCAAGTTGTCGGGAAATATTTTATCTGTAAAAATCTATTCGCATAGAAGCACTTCGAAAATGCCGTTTACAAAATTGTCATTGTCATATTTTGCATCGATGCGACCTTTCATAATATTATAAACTGTATCTATAGAAAATATCTCAATTGCTCCTTCCGAAAGTATCATATTTTCTTGCTCATCGTTGGTTATAGTTAAAGTTTGTATATTTTCATTTTCCGAAAAATTTAACTGAAGTTCGTATAATCCAGTTTTGTTCGGAATAATAAACAAAACATCATTCCCTGTGAAAGCATAGTTGCATGGGTCTAAACTTAGATGTTCGTAAAGTGCAATGTCGAGCATTTGTTGGCTTGAGTCGTTCCGAAAAGAAAAAGCATTTCCAGACCTATATATCCATTCTCTGCCGGAAATTTCTCCAGAAAGATCCTGCGAAAGAAAATTGTATTGATTTGTACTTTCTGGATCTTTCGAGCATGAGGAGGAAATTATTACTACAAAAAAACTTAGAGTCAAGAAATAAAAAGCTCGTTTCATAAAAGTCAAATACGAATTAATAAATTATAAGTCAATTAATAAAAACATTTCATAATTGATGTAGTTCATCTTATTTTGGTTGCTACTTTTTTAGATTTTCACAATTGGAAAATATGGGGACTTCTAAAAATAGTAAATTTCAAGGCGTAAGAAATTTAAAAACCGGAGTTTACTATTGTAAATGAGGATTTTAAAATTGCGAAACAACGAAGAAATTTGCATTTTTAGAGGGTTCCATAAGTTAATTCATAATTCATTAATAACAACTTGTCAGACTGAAATTTCCGTTAACAAAATTGTCATCGTCATATTTTGCATCCATTCTTCCTGTAATAATTTTATTAGCAGTATCGATTGTTAGAATTTCAAAAGCTCCTAAAACTGTTATTAAATTTTCAGTTTCCTCGCCTTCGGCATAAAAAGTTACCAGATAATCGGCAATGTCATACAAACCAATTTCCATTGGAGTGAAAAACAATAAAGATCTGCTTGCAATATTATATGAACAGGGGCTAATAGTATCAGTTCCAAAAATTCTAAAATCGAATAGTGGCGGATGGTTGAAATCACTTATAAACACACCGCCTGTTTCGTAAGTCCAACTTTCGCCAGCTATTTGTCCGGAAAGTTCCTGGTCTTCAAAATTGTATTTGTACTCGTCGTCGTCTTTTTTACAGGAATTTAGTAAAAGTATTATGCTGAAGCTGAAAAGAAATATAATTTTTAAATTTTTCATTTGCTTAGGGTTTTAGTGATTTATTTGAAATTGCCATTAAAGCAATATTAAACGTTATAAAGGCATAATTTATTTATGTTTGAGTGCTAATTGTCCGCAAGCCGCATCAATGTCTTGTCCACGACTTTTTCTAATTTGAACCAACATATTTTTGCTTTCTAAATAATTTGCAAAAGCAATGGTTTTTTCTTCTGCCGATTTTTTAAAATTACTATTGTCAATTTCGTTGTATTCTATTAGATTGATTTTTACGGGAATAGCTTTACAAAGTTCGGCTAATTCTTGTGCATCATCAATATTATTATTAAAATTTTCTAAAAGTAAATATTCAAAAGTAATTCGTTTTTTAGTTTTTTCATGAAAATATACTAATGATTCCATAAGGGTATCTATAGGGTATTTTCTATTGATAGGAATAATTTTATTTCTTTTTTCGTTGTTGGCAGTATGCAAGGAAACAGCAAGATTAAATTTTATATCATCGTCGGCTAATTTTTTTATCATTTTCGGAATTCCAACAGTCGATAAAGTAATTCTACGTGGCGAAAATCCAAGTCCTTTTTCAGAAATAATTCTATCAAGTGAGCCTAAAGTATTCTCATAATTTAAGAGTGGTTCACCCATACCCATAAATACTATATTCGAAAGTTTTGCATTGTAAATTTCCTCCGATTGTTTATTTATTTCAAAAACCTGGTCATAGATTTCGCCGGCAGTGAGATTTCTTTTAAATGCCATTTTTCCGGTTGCACAAAAGCTACATTTAGCATTGCAGCCAACTTGAGATGAGATGCAGGCAGTTGTGCGATTATCTGTTGGAATTAGAACGCCTTCAACATAGGTTTTATCTATAAGTCGAAAAACTGTTTTTATTGTACCATCGCTACTTTCTTGTTTTAATTCAGGAATAGCTTTATCAATAAAAAAATTTGTTTCCAACAATTCTCTTGTTGTTTTTGGAATGTTTTTCATTTCGAAAAAGGAGCCTATGGATTTTCTCCAAATCCAATCGTAAACTTGATTTATGCGAAATGTTTTTTCGTTTTCTTTTTTCAGAAATGAAACTAATTCTTCATATGAACAGTTTCGTATATTTTGTTTTGTTTTCATCGAATTTCAGTTTGAAATATGATTCTTGAATTTCAGGAATTGATTGAATTTTGTTTATATTTTATTAGTTCATCCATCAAAAACCTATTAGAATTTGCTCATCTTCATTGTCTTGCGTATCGTCAATTATTTGTTCATTCTGATTCTGTTTGTTGAATTTTTCGCAATCTAATTCTATATTAATTTCTTTAGCAGGTCTTTCGAAATCGACAGGAAAAATTCCGGAATTTGCGGTGTCTGCATAAACTTTTTGCTGATACATTCCATAAATTGGTAGAGCCATGTTTGCACCCTGCCCCAATTTGAGACCTTTGAAATGTATGCTACGAACTTCGCCGCCAACCCAAACGCCTGACACCAAATTTTGTGTAACTCCCATAAACCAACCGTCTGAATGATTGTCGGTAGTTCCGGTTTTTCCACCAATATCGTTGTGCAATTGATAACGCCAACGCAAGCGTCTTCCGCTACCTTCGGTAACAACACCTTTTAATAAATTGAGCATAAGATATGCTGTCTCTTCATTAAAAGCTTCTATTTTTTTTGGTTTGAAAGTTGAAACTATATTTCCGTTTTTATCTTCTATTCTGGTAACAAAAATTGGTTCTGTATAAACTCCCTTGTTTGCAAATGTACTGTATGCACCAACCATTTCGTAAAGAGTAACATCCGATGTTCCCAGAAAAATTGATGGTACAGGATCAATATAACTCTTAACTCCCATTTTTCTGGTAATATCGACAACTGCGTGCGGATTAAATTGCTTTAGCACCCATGCCGAAATATAGTTTACAGAATTTGCAAGCCCCCATTTCAATGAAACCATTTTTCCATCGAACTCCGATTTAGAAGAGTTTTTTGGTGTCCAAGAGCTGTCGTTCACATAAAAAGTTGTTGGAATGTTCGGGACTTTATAACATGGGGAATAACCTTCCTGCATGGCAAGTGTATAAAGAAATGGTTTTATGGTTGAGCCAATCTGACGCTTGCCTTGTGTAACGTGGTCGTATTTGAAATAACGGTAATCGCCGCCACCAACATAGGCTTTTACGTGTCCGGTGTGTGGGTCCATAGACATAAAACCTGCACGCAAAATAAATTTATAATATCTTAAAGAATCTAAAGGAGTAAGAACTGTGTCGATATCTCCATTCCAAGAAAAGACAGTCATTTCAGTAGGTGTATCAAATTTTCTCTTAATCTCTTCGAGCGATTTCCCTTGTTTTTTCAATTCTCTATATCTATCGGTATTCTTCATTGATCGTTCCATAATTCTTTCGAATTGCTCATCGCTAATGTCGTCAGAAAATGGAGGATTTCTGGTTTCGTGCAATTCTTTCGACAATTCTGCTTGCAAATATCCACCAAGATGCTTTTCAAGCGATTCTTCACCAAATTGCTGAAGACGCGAATTTAAGGTTGTGTAGATTTTGATACCGTCTTTATAAAGGTTATAATTTGTGCCATCGGGTTTGAAATGTTTTTTGCACCAGCCAAAAAGAGCATTTGTTTCCCATGCTATAGAATCTTCCTTAAATTTTGTGTAGGACCAATATCGTTCTTTTTCCGGCTTGTTGGAATTTAAAGTCGTACGTAGATATTCTCTAAAATGTGTTGCCATACCTTTGGCATGAGTTTGTACTCTATAATTCAGTTCGATAGGCAAAACAGAGATTGAATCGTATTTCTCCTGATCAATGAAGTTGTATCTTTTCATTTGCGAAAGTACAACATTCCTTCGCTTTGTCGATCGTTCAGGGTTTCTTACAGGGCTATATCTGGTTGGTGCTTTCAGCAATCCAACTAAGGTTGCAGCTTCCTGAACTTTCAAAGAATCGGGCAGGCAATTAAAAAATGTGCTCGAAGCCGATTTTATTCCATAAGCCTGACTCCCAAAAGGAACGGTGTTTAAATACATAACCAGAATTTCCTTTTTTGTATAGTTTCTTTCCAGCTTTACTGCTGTTACCCATTCTTTAAATTTTGTGATTGCAAGATTCCATGTCCGACGAATAGATGAATTATAGTTTGAAGTGTCTCGTGGGAATAAATTTTTGGCAAGTTGCTGTGTTATTGTACTTCCCCCGCCTGATGAATTTCCGCTTAAAACACCTTTCGAAACTCGAAGTAATGCTTTAATATCAATTCCAGAATGCTTTTCGAAACGAATATCTTCGGTGGCAACCAGAGCATCAATTAAATATGGCGACAATTCGTAATAATTTACAAATGAGCGATTTTCTAAATAATACTTCCCAAGAAGTTTTTGGTCGGAAGAATAAATTTCTGATGCCAAATTGCTTTTCGGATTTTCCAGCTCCTCGAAAGTTGGCATAAATCCAAAAAAACCTTGAGAAATCAATATAAAAATTGTGATGATTGATGCCATTGGTACAGTAAAAAGCAACCACATCAGCCACAAATATAATCTATATGAGCGTTTTTTCTTTTCCATCATTTCAAAATAATTGCTGCAAAATTAGTAAAAATGAATTATGAGTTATGAATTATGAGTTATGAATTTGAAATTTGGTGTACATTATTTGATTTCGTTTTTTTTACTTTCAGAAAATATAAACTATTTTATTGCTTGGAGCGGTGGTATGGGTAAATTTGAGATGTATGTCAGTTTGTTACAAGATAAAGCGAAGTTTACAACTTCGCTTAACTGGGGATTAATATTTCTTTTGTCTATTAATCACTTTTCCTTGAATGTTTTTTTTATAATAAATACTACCACCATAATTATAAACATTTCCTATTAATTTTCCATAAACCACCAAAGTTGAGTTTTTCTGCAAAGTAATCTGCCCTTTGACAAAACCTTCAATTATAAAATGAATATTTTCTGAAATAATACAGTCACCAGTAATGCTTTTTTTAACTTTTGTATGCTTTCTATATATGTAATTTTTATTTATGGGCTTGTTTATGATAACAAATTTTAGCTTTTTAGAATCATAGGTGTAATTTTTTGCACTATAATTAATTGAATTTGCCTTTTGTTTCTCAGAAGAGACTTTTAACAAAGAACTGTTATCAGGCTCAGAATTCCGTCTCATAGTAACACTCCCACTTCTAACAACATAACGATGACCTGTGTAAGAAACGTTAGGCTTTTCTTCGGAACTAGTTTGAAATAACTTTTTATTTTCAAGTTCTTTTGGTGTCGATTTGGATACTGGCTTTTTAAGAGGATAGAGTGTATGTAAAACTTTCAAAGAAGTCAATTGTATAAATTCGATTTTTTCAATAAGTCCTTCACCTTTTATTCTTTGCCACTGGTCTAATTTTGATTCAGAAGATATGATTCTAAAATAAACTCGCTGAATATATATCCTTTTTTCATTAGTTTGATTAATTTCATGTAATAATTCTTCAGCTTGTTCTGGGGACAGTTTCAGTGATGTAAATTGACTATAATTACTTACAGAGATAATTAATTTGCTATGTTTAATGACACCTTCATTGACGTAACCTCCACGTATAGTTGGATAAACAACAAATGCTTGTTGTTCAAAGTTATATTCTGGGAGCTTTATATTCTCATCGAAATATAACACATTTGAGGAGTTGAAATTGAATTTTTTGAATTCTGTTTTGAATGATTCTTTCCATAGTTTTGTGGTTCTTTTTTTTTCAAATTCATCAGCTTTATATCTACTACGTTTGTAATCGAAGTTTATGATATAATCTTCGAATATATCTTCTGATGTTTTATTTGATAATTTAGCTCTAATGAAAAAAGACAATTCAGAATTTAATTTACCATTTGGATCAGGAAAATTGAAATCTTCAAACTCATGGAATGAGCTTTTATTTGGTTGTATTTCATCTACCTGATTGTTTGAATTAGTTTGATTATGTACAATTCTATTATTGTATGTTGTAAAGATATCAGTCAGGTTATTATCAATATTATTTGAGATTTTTTTATGCCTATTTGGCAAAGAGTCGTTTTGATTTGAGCAATTATCAATACCAACCACAATTAGTCCTAATAGAATAATTATACCAAGGATACTATATAAACATCCACCTTCTTCATCAGGAATTAATGTTCCACTTGGCACTCTTATTCCCATTTTGAATTTGTTTAATTAGATTCGATTATTACAATAAGTATTATAATTTCAACAAATAAATCTCCAAACTGTGCAATTGTGATATCAGTCTTTGACTGATATTGTATATTCTATATGTTCTTTGCGTATCCATTTCGAACAAAGGTACAAATTATTCTTTTCACATTCTTGGTAGTTTTGAAAAAAAACATCAAGATTTGGTTACTTAAATTTTCTAAAATGTCTTAATTAGAATGTTACCCAGATACCAATCATTTTATTTCCTGCTTCAACTTTTAACTTTACAAACTTTACAAACTCCCTACTTCTTCAACCAAGACCGAGCATCCTTAGAAATACAGACTTTTCCTTCAGCAAAATAAATTTCGTGATTCGAAATAATTTTTTTTAGCTCATAGTTATAGTTCACCATAATGCCTGCAGATTGTTTTAGTCCTTTTTCGGAAGTGTCGCCAAGCCAATTTATTTGCTGAATTTTAGAGCCATTCGTCAAATGAAAATGAGCAACCGGATCGAAAGCATTGTTTTTCCTCTTTTTCGAATAGAGTAAATAGTTGGCACATAATCGCATCAATGGCTTTTTAAGGAAATTCGATAGAGTTTCATTTTTGTACCAACTTGTATTTAGAATTTCAAGCAAGATGTTTTTAGCGTCTTTAGATTCTGAATATTTCTCAAGATTTTTTATTTCGCTTTTTGTAATTAACTCCTGAAATTTTTCGGAAGGATAATTTTCTAAGCAATCTCTGAATTTAGGAATTGGAGATAAGGTTGCAAAATTTTTCAAATTTGGAAACTCTGCCGATAGTTCTTTTACTACCCTTTTTATTAGAAAATTCCCGAAGCTAATCCCTTTCAATCCTTTTTGAGTATTTGAGATAGAATAAAAAATTGCTGTATCGGCAAGATTTGGATTTTCAGGCGGAATATTTTTGTCTAACAGATTTTGAATATTATTTGGCAGACCTTTTACAAGTGCAATTTCGATAAAAATCAAAGGATCATTTGGGACTTTGTAATGAAAAAACGCATACATTTTTCTATTGGTTAGAAGTCTGTATTTTAAATCTTTCCAAGAACTTATCTCATGAACGGCTTCATATTCCATAAGTTTTTCGAGCAGAATTGCCGGAGAATTCCAGGTTATCTCCTCCAAATCTAAAAGGTTAATGTCGAAATAAGTTATCAATAGATTTTTTATATCGCTGTCGAGTTTTCTCAGTCGTGGCATTGTCGGAATTAGTGGAATTAAATCGCGCCGCATATCTTTCAAGAAAAGAAAACCATTGGGCAATTTCACAAGCTGCCTTAAAATTTTCACTCGTGGCGGAACCAATGACTTACTTAGCTCAAGCTCGGCATTTATCCGTTCATTTTCATCATTAGAATTTTTAAGATTGTTAATCTTTTCGTTCAAAATTGAGGTATTTACATCGAAATATCGACCAAGGATTCTGAGAAATCTGCTTTTCCCTTTTTTCGACAGATTTATATAAATAATCCCGAGATGAATAATCTTCGATTTTTTTGAAATTTCTCCGACTTTTTCATTAACACATTCTACCATTAATTCTCTCAGAAGAGTTTCATCGCTTTTTGGCAAATCCGGTTTTATCTGTATTTTGAAATTGCCCGATTCGTCCCAAGCTGTTTTTATTTTATTGATGGTTTCTTTGCTAATTCCGGCAATAGAATCGTCAAGTTTTATTAAATCCTCTTTGTGTCTCGAAAATATTTTCATATAAATTATTCAAAATTATATTTAGCTAAAAATACATTATTATTATATGAATTGCAAGATTTATGAATAGATTATTTTTAACAACTTTATTGTAGCAAATAAGCTTGAATTATGTTTGTGTAAATTTATCACTCAACATTTTCCGGAACAATCTACCTATCAGCAAATTCCTTAAGTTTTTTCTTCCCAAAACGAATTATATAATTTGTTTCCCAGTGTGGAAGTGCTTGTTCAATTGTTAGAGCAAATTCATTTATTAGCTCGGGATAATAGCAGGTAATTTTATCGATTATGACGATAGAAAAGTATTTCATATAGGCCGGATACTTTTTCGACCGTATAAACTTTATGCCTTCGTCAACTAAAATTCCTTGCTGCTTTTCATCGCTAATGTCATAATTTTGAACTATACGCAATGCTCCATGAATCTGGCTGTGGTAAAGCATTTTTGGCAGTTTCTCTATTATCTGGGGCAAGTATTTTATTAGTAGTTTTTTGTGAGTATTCGCTATCTTGAACAGCACCCAACCGGCATGCCAGCAAATTTTTTTTTCGTCGGTAAGAAAAACTCTTACAAGCAAATCAAGAACTGTTGGATCATTCAGAGCCATTTCTTTCAATTCCATAGTATAACTTTTACCAGCCAATAATAGCAGTTGATAAATATCATCGCTCATCCAGGTTCTTGCTATAGAATCCTTTTTTTTCATTTAAATTTTTACAAAAATAAAATTTTGCAAGATAATATTATTCTGGGATTTTGGTGGTTGACTTATGGCTGTTGGTATAGTTAAACAGTATCTGTTCGCTCAAAATTAAACTTTGATTCAAATTCTCACTTTTTCATTTCTTACGAAAAATCTCTATATTTGAAAATGTTTAAAACGTTTTATTAATTAAATATTTTGATATGAAAACACAAAGATTAATCTGTTTTGCAATTGTCTTATTATTAATTAGTAGTAGTTGTGCAACCTTCAAATCGTCGATGGATGGAAAATATGAAAAGGAGGCAGAAAAAAATTATAATGCCGAAAGAGTCGATGTATTGTTTATTTTCAGTCATTACAGGCAAACCAAAGGATTTGATGCTGTACCAAAACTTGACCCAAGACCTGTAAATGGATTCGAAGAAATATTTGTGGATGCCATGACAGAAATTAGCAATATTTCTTATTATTCAGTTTTTACAGATCATGCTTCTGATGTAAACATCTCGAAACGTCGTCGTATGAAAGACAGCCTGATGAATAGTCATGATTATATTATTAAAGTCAAAATACAACGTGAAAAATCATTTGTAAAATACTTTTTTGCCACTGTTGGTGCAGTTGTTAGCGCTACCCTGCTGCCGATGCCTTTCAAGTATGAATATACAGCAAAAATTGAAGTGCTTGATTCAAATAGAAAATTGATTAAAGCTTACGAACGTAAAATGGAGATAACAAAATGTTGGCAAACCTTTATGTTTTTTCTATATCCATTTAAAAATGAAGAGAGGCAAAAAGGACTACTATATGTTGAAATCCTTCATGATGTTTTTAAACAAATTGAATCGGAAAAAATTCTCAAGAAATAGCTTAACACAAAATTTCAGTTAGAGCTAATAACATTCGAAAACTAAAGGTAAACTTTTGTTATTGAATTCTGTTTTTGCAAAAGAGCTATAAGAATTTATAGTGTCAAATCCGGCTTTTTGCAGCGCCTTTATAATTTGTTTTCTTCTTGCAGGAAAAAGTTTGATATTGTTTTTGATAATTTCTTCGGTTTCTTTAATGAAAAGGATGGTCGAAAAATCTAACATATTATTTTCGTCAAGGCTATAGAAACGTTCAAATTTTATTATTTCATTTTCAATAGTAGGTAAACTTTTCAGTTTACTGTCGAAAACATAATCGTAATTTATTAATTGAAATAAAAATTTTCCGGTTTTCTTCAGAACAAATTTAGTATTCCTGAAAAATGCTTCAATTTCTTCCATATTTTGTAAATGAACAAGCGTATTTCCGAAACAGCTAACAATATCGAAAGAATTTTCGGGAAAGTTTTTTTCAATTTCTAACATTCCAATTTTGCAGAAACTAATTTTCTTATTTCCGACTTTCTTTTTTGCTGAAGCTATCATTTGGCTATTTGTATCTATAGCCGAAATTTTTGCGAAATAATCGCAAAGACTTATTGCCAAACTACCAGTTCCACAACCAATATCCAGGAGGCTTTGTTCATTTTTGTTTTTTTCCGAAAAAGATTTTATAAAAGAAACTTGAGAATTATTGAGTGGAAAAACCTCATCGTACTGTTTCGAAATTCGTGAATAAAAATCCATATTTTCTATTTATTGAACAATTGCATTTGTTTGCAAAAATAATTAAAAGTATGCAGTATTCATTGGTTAACAAAAACTTATATTATATTTGGCTATTTAAATTTTGAAAAATAAATATTTAATGAAAATAGAATCAAATTTGGATAACGAATTTTGATAAGAGACTTGCAATCTCAATAGACTTAACTTAATACAACACCCAAGGAATGAAGTTTTCAGAACTACAGTTAGATAAACAATTATTAGAAGCAATATCATATATGGGCTTTGAAACAGCCACAGAAATTCAGGAAAAGGTTATACCAATTATTCTTGAAAACAGGGATGTAATTGCATGTGCCCAGACCGGCACCGGCAAAACTGTTGCATTTGTTCTTCCTGTTCTAAACAAATTGATAGGCAAAAACAACAAATCTATAAATACATTGATAATTGTTCCGACCAGAGAATTGGCGATTCAAATAGAACAAGAAATACAGGGGCTTGCATATTTCATATCGGTAAGTTCGAATTCTGTATATGGTGGCGGCGATGGCAAAGATTGGGTTGCCCAAAAAGATGCTCTTCAAGGCGGAACCGATATTATTGTTGCGACACCTGGCAAGCTGTTGTCTCATATTATGTCCGGAAATGTTAACTTCAACGATTTGAAACATTTAATCCTGGATGAAGCTGACAGGATGTTGGATATGGGATTTATTGACGATTTACAGAAAATTATTTCCTATCTTCCCAAAAAACACCAAACTATGCTTTTTAGCGCTACTATGCCAAAAAGTATTCGTCAATTGACAAAAAAGATTTTGCATAGTCCGGACGAAATATCTTTGTCGATTTCTAAACCTGCTGAAGGAATCGATCATAAAATATATTTATGCTACGACACTCAAAAAGTGAAAATTATAAGTCATGTTTTGAGCGAAAATAAAGACTATGATAGCATCATCATTTTCAGCTCTACAAAAAGTAAAGTAACAGAAATTGTAAGATCACTTAACAAGTCAGGTTTCCCGGCACAAGGGATTTCTTCAAATTTAGATCAGGAAAAACGCGAAGAAGTTTTAAGAGGATTCCGCTCTAAACAAATACGTATTTTGGTTGCTACAGATGTTATGAGTCGAGGCATTGATGTGAAGGAAATAAATATGGTCGTAAATTTCGATGTCCCCAACGATGCCGAAGATTATGTTCATCGGGTAGGACGAACTGCTCGTGTTAACACAAAAGGTGAGGCAATTACTTTGGTGAACGAGAAGGACATGTATCTAATGAGGAAAATTGAACATCTGATAGAATATTCTATTCCGAAATATCAACCCCCGAGCAAAATAGGTGCCGGACCCGAATGGAAAGATGGAAATCAAAAATCTCGTAAAAAGAAAAGTTTCCATAATAAAAAACGGAATTTTAAGACGGGGAATCGGAATAATATATCTTAGACTTTTTTTTTGAAAAAGGGAATTTGCTTTAATGCATATATTTTTGACATATGAGCATAGAACCAAATCATATAAAATCAATGTCCAATTGTACCAGAATATAAGCCAAAAGTTAAAAATTTGAGGTAGATAGAAGTGTGCAGTCTTAACCCAACTGGGAAATCAACCATTAACAAATGTTGATTTCCCAGTTGGGTTAAATATTGTTTTCTGTTTTTTTGAAACTTCACTTACTATCGGTTTTCCATCTTTTGCAATATGATTGATTTTAATTTTTCTTAATTCATAAAGCAGTTCTTTTATAGTGTAGGTTTTGAATAGTTTATTTTGATTCATAACTCTGATAATTTCATAATATATCACTAAAGAAATGAACATTACAAATAGTTTTCCTGTGGTTGTGTGGTCATTATGTGTTCTTAATCTTTTTCCATCCATTTCATTTTTAAGCACATCAAAAACTTTTTCAACCAGATCTTTATTTCTATAATGAGTTAATACCTCTTCGTGTGACATTCCTGTTTTGTTTGTTGCCAAGATGTAATAACCTGATCTTGATAGTGAAGAATTAATATTACGAATATTTCTTTTTGCTTTTTTCAGGCTAAAAGGCAATGGTTGAATAAAACTTATACAACAATCTTTGTCGTTCATTTCTAAAACATTTGCTGTACTAAAAAAGCCTCTGTCTAAAATAAAAAGGAAGTCGTTCAATCCAAAATTAGTTAAATACTTTTTGCAATTCTTCAAAGTTGTAACATCAACAATGCTACCAGGATACAAACAATAGTTAACTGGCAATTTTTTGTCTTCGCAAAAAACCATTCCAAGATTTATCTGAGGTAAATTTTCTTTATCTCTATTATATCCCCATTCTATAAAATCTATATTTGTTGAATAACTTGAAATAGATGAAATGTCAAAAAACAATGCTTTATCAGGATTAATGTGTTGTGCCCATTTTTCCATAAAATCAAAACGTCGTTTTTCATCACGACCAATTGCTGCAAATAGATTTGATATAGCCGAGGAGTCTAATTTATTTGTATCTGGAAAATAGTTTTCATCTGCCCAATAATGGTACAAATAAAAAGGTGTTCCTTCCATGACCTCATAAAGAGAAAGTGCAATTATTTCTTTATAATTTTCCGGAAAACACTTTAATAATTGATATACAATTCATTTAATCATATATGGTTATTAACCAATATGCAGATTTTAGGATACTTGTGGGGAGGATTGAGAAATTAGTATTGTCCCAAAATTATCTGTAGCCTTGATTTTTGTTTCTTTTTATCAAGAAAAAGAAAACAAAATTAATCTAAATTGTTAATATTCAGTACGCAATAACATGTAAAAATGCAATTTAGCATTTTAGCTTACAGATAGCTATCACCAAAACATTTCTCTTCTCCACCTCAAAAAATGATTTAGCCATAAAGGCTGGTGAAGATTCATTTGTAACAGTAGCCTAAAGATTACGGCTATTAAAATTAATTTAACTAATCGATTTATTGAATAGTTACAAATAATTTATTTTTGATGAGATTTCTAATTTCTTTCATGCAGTAAATGCTTTTGCATTAGACAAATGAAAAAAATCGAAATATCGCAATCCCGAATTTGGGCTTAATTTTGAACTGTTCTCTTAGAGACACTATATATAAATAATCTTGCAAAAACTATTCTTCGAGGTATTTTATAACCTCTACGGGGCAGCTTTCTGCAGCCTCTTTTATATCATCTTCATTACCGTCAAATTTAGCATCGGGCAAAACAGTTGATTCATCTTCAACAACAAATACTTCGGGTGAAGTATCTTCGCAAAGACCGCAAGATGTGCAACCGTCTTCTATCCATACTTTTTTTATAGCCATTTTTTTATTTTTATTCTATTAATAATTGGTTCAAAGAAAGTAAATGTTTTTTAAATTAAAATATTTCTTTATAACAAAAGTTTACCAAGTGCTGCAAAAACCTTAAATTAAAATTATTATACATAAATTAATCACTAATGGGCAATAAAAATTAATACAACTTTTTTAAATCATATTATCAAAACCCATTTCCATTTGTTCTTGTTTTTGGCTTTCTGAAATATTGCCTTTTACATACGCAACTCCATAGTTCTCGAAGAAGTTTTCCATCTGAAGTACAATTCAAACTTTCTTATGCCTGATGAACCACTCCCGATTTTTTCGGGATACCGTATATCTTATTTAGATTTCTTTAGCCTCTTTGCCTCTTTTTTTTCTTTTGGAGTTTTAGAGGGTTCTTTTTTAACGTTCTTCTTTGTGTCTTTTCCTTTTCCCATGATATTTTATTTTAAATATTTATTTTTAGATATTTTAATTTAGATGCATTTCCATTAGTTCTGACAAGAAATTCTACTCTTATAAATCTTTTATAAATTAAGTACAACATTAGTATATCCGGAATTTTCCAGATATTTCTTCCACAATTAAATTTTTTCAATTTCATTTTTCAAATATAACTATTTCATCATAATTATATCATCTTATCAAAAACCATTTTCATTTGTTTTTGTTTTATTAGAAATAATTATATTTGAGAATTATTAATTATTTATAGAGAACTTTTGAAAATATTACTGAATTGGCTGGTTTGGGTTTAGTTCAACTGAGCGATAAGATATTAAGTGGCAGGAATGTTAAAAATCTATATTTGAAATTACAGTAAATCATGTCTTCAGAAAAAAATCAACCAGAAAAAGCGAGGCTACATTCTCGAAACAAAAACCGAGGCAGATACGATTTAAACGCTTTGACTAAATCTACTCCTGAATTAAAAAATCATTTAGCCCTTAACAAATACGGTATAGAATCAGTAGATTTTTCAAACCCACATGCTGTTAAACTTTTAAACACAGCAATATTAAATCATTATTACGGAATAAAGAACTGGGATTTCCCAGACGAAAACTTATGTCCCCCCATACCTGGAAGGGCTGATTACATTCATCATATGGCTGATTTATTAGCCGAAAACAATTTTGGAACAATCCCAACTGGCGATAAAATCACTTGTCTTGATATTGGTGTAGGGGCAAGTTGCATTTACCCAATTATAGGAGTTGTAGAATACGATTGGAAATTTATCGGATCTGATATCCACCCAAAAACAATTGCATCAGCACAGAATATTGTCAATTCTAATTCATCAATTAAAGAAAAGATTGAATGTAGATTACAAAAAATATCAAAACAGGTTCTTTTTGGCATAATAAGCAAAGAAGATAAAATTGAATTAATCATATGCAATCCTCCTTTTCATTCTTCGATTGAAGATGCTCAAAAAGGAACTCGACGAAAAATAAAGAATCTATCTGGCAAAAAAGTAAAGACACTTGATCGCAATTTTGCAGGAATCAGCAATGAACTTATATGTGTTGGCGGAGAAAATAAATTTATTCAGAATATGATTAGAGAAAGTGAAAAGTTCTCTAAAAACTGTTACTGGTTTTCAACTTTAGTATCAAAACAATCTAATCTTAAAGGAATTTATAAATATTTAGAAAAAATTGAAGCTAATCAGATAAGAACGATTCTCATGGGAACAGCTAATAAATCTAGCCGAATTGTAGCTTGGACATTCCTTTCTAAAGAAGAACAAAAAGAGTGGAGAGAAACGAGATGGAAAACTCTACTATAGAATTAACTTGTAACATGCTAAACTAAGGCAAAATAAATAATCTTAGCGTAAAGGTGCGATATTATTAATCAAGAAAAATACTTTGCTATTTTTTAAACTCGTAAAGTAGAATTAGTTACAATAATTTATTTTTGATGATATTTCTATTTTCTTTCATGCAGTAAATGCTTTTGTATTAGACAAATGAAAAAAAACAGAAATATCACAAAAAGAGATGTTTTTAATTTTGAACTGTTTTCTTAGAGGCACTATCTACATACCCTGCAAAATTCGTCTCAAAGCCGGGCAACATTAAACCATCATATCAAAAACCATTTTCATTTGTTCTTGTTTTCTAGAATTAATAATATTTGAGAATTATTAATTATTTAGGTAGGCTGGTTTCATTTTTAATTATATTCTTCCTTCCTCCTTTAACAAGTAACCAAATTGCAAGTCCAAGCTCACCGATCGCCATTGGCAGAGCCAATATCATATTCAATGTGTTTACAAACTCAGAATCTGGACTTATCAATTTGAAAAAATGGATAATTACATATGAGACTCCTGCTATCAATGCTAAATACCATAGAATTTTAGGAATCCTACTATGTAATTTCATTAATATTCCAATTAGGATAATGTGAAATCCAAATACTATTAATCCGCCATTCCAAATAGATTGAAATAATTGAAAATTTGTACTTATTGTTTGATTCGTAAGTTCAGTTACATTCAAGTTTTTGGTCAAAAAAAACGTTGCTATTCCAAATATAAATGTGTAAGCAAGTCTTAGAATTCCTGATGCTAAAGACATTTTTCTATTGTCATCTTTGAAGTATTCGTAAAGCGTGAAGGATACTAATAAATCCAAAATAATTATTATCAGTATTCCCCATAGCATACTTCGATATAATCCAAGATTCTTGAGGATATTGTCATTTAGAAATTCAATTTGGTCAGCCTGATAAAATTCTGAAAATGCATATCCTACAGAGAACATTGCGATTATTGCCATAAGGATTAATGACCATCCTGTTGTTATTGCAACTTTCCTTTTATTCATATTTTTTGTTTTCATATTTGTCGCTTAAAATAGCATATCTGCATATTTCTTTATTATATTTTTTAAATATAACTGTTTTATAAAATTCAAATAATCTTATCAAAAACTATTTCAATTTGTTACTGTTTTCGAGTTTCTGAAATGTGCAGATAAATCATTGTAGTTTCAATTTTTGAATGGCCAAGCTGTTTATATTCTTTTTTATTATGTTTTATTCAAAGGTAAGCTAAATCTGAAATCACTTCCTTTTCCTTCTTCGCTTTCCACCCAAATATGCCCACCAAGTCTTTCCACAAATTCTTTGCAAAGGACTAATCCTAAGCCAGAGCCTTTTTCTTTTGTAGTACCAAGAAATGTTATATTTGAAGATATATCAAATAACTTTTTACGTGTTTCGTCATTCATCCCAATTCCATTATCGGAGATAGAAATTTCAACTTGGTTTTGTTCTGAAATTCCATTAACATTGATATTCCCTCCCGGATTCGTAAATTTGATTGCATTGGAAATAAGATTTCGCAAAACTGTCTTCACCATATTTGCATCGGCATAAGCTTCAATCTCCTCTGATTGAATTAAATTTAATGATATGTTTTTAATTTTTGCCATTAAATTTGAAGATTCAATTATTTCCTGGATAATTGATAGCAAATTTATTTTTTCAGGCTTGAAACTAATTTGTCCGGTTTGAGATTTTGCCCAATCTAATAAATTATCAAGTAAAATTAATGTATTTTTGGCTGATGAATTTATTATGCGTGAATGCATTTCAGATTCTACAATATCAGAATTTTTTGCATTCTCAATTAACAATTCAGAAAATCCTAAAATACTGTTAAATGGACTTCTTAAATCGTGGGCAATGATTGAAAATAGTTTGTCTTTGGTTACATTAAGTTCTCTTAACTGTGTTTCACTTTCCTTTAGGGCTTCTTCCGATTTTATTCGTCTGGTAATGTCTTTCCCAAAAAAAGATGCCCCTATGACTTTGTCGTCAACAACTATTGGATTCAAATGAACTTCAATATGAATTGTCCCGTTCTCTACCTCAATCTTGTCGATAAATGAAAACATCTCATTGCTCAACACCCTGTCGTAATGTGATTTCCATAGTTGTCTCATCGGTTTAGGTAGTGAAAGTAAAAGATTTACACCAGGCCCAAGGCGAACGCCAAAAGTAGTATGAAAAGCAGATACAAAAACATCATTGGCAAATAGAATTTCATAGGAGGAATTTATAGCCCATATACTATCAGTGGTATTTTCTAAAATAGCTAATATATTTGCTCTGCTCTGGAGCAGAATTCTATGCGTTTCTTTTTTTTCGGTAATATCTGAACTTATCCCGGATACACCTGTAGCTTTACCATTTAAAATAATCGGATTTAGGGAAACTTCATAGTAACGAAGTTCTTTCCCCACTTGATTGGAAATTTCGAAAACAACTCTTTCTCCTGAAAGTGCTTTATCGTATTTCGATTTCCAAAATTCTAACAACCCGGGAGTAAGGATATTCAACGAATTAAGTCCTTTCTGTAACTCGACATTGAATGTTGCAAGATATGCTTCTTTAAAAAAGTTGTTAAAGATAATGTAGTTATAGTTATTGTCGATTGACCATATTGATTCATCGCGGTTGTTTATCAGCGAATTGAGATTTGATTCGCTTTCTTCTACTTTTTCTTTTGCACTTAATAACTCCGTTTCTCGTTTTTTTTCTTCGTTATGAGCTGAAGAATGCAATCGAAGATTATCATTTTGCTTTTTGAGTTCAGCAATCTGATCTTCTAATTCTTGATAGGTCGGTTTATCATTTATTTCCATTTGTCCTTATTTCTTTTATTAAAATGTGAACATATATCATTTAAGTTCCAATTTTTGCCCTATTTGCATCTTGTTTAAGACGACAAATTTTGGAGAGTAGTCCCACCAAGAATCGAACTTGGATCTAAAGTTTAGGAAACTTTTATTCTATCCATTGAACTATGGGACCCTTCAATATTTTAAAACCGCGAAATTAATTATTTTCTAGTAATTTGAATAGTTCATCAAGTTTTGGTGTCAAGATAATTTCTGTTCTTCTGTTCTTTCTGCGGGCTTCTACTGTTTTGGCAGGATCAATAGGCATAAATTCGCCTTTGCCAGAAACTGTTAGTCTTGTCGGACTTATTTTCGATTTGGCTAAAATAATTTTTACAATAGAAGTTGCTCGTTTTACACTCAAATCCCAATTGTCTTTAATATCGCCCTTGCCGTTAAATCGAACATCGTCGGTATGTCCTTCAATCATAATATTAATATCCGGATTTTGTTCTAAAACTACTGCAAGTTGTTCAATGGCTTTTTGTCCTTTAGGATCAACATTCCAGCGCCCCGATTTGAAAAGTAACTTTTCTTCGAGCGAAACATAAACTTTGCCATTTCTTTTTTGAATAGTCAATCCATCTTTTTCAAATTGATTTAGAGCTGAGGCAACTTTATCTCTCAAAGCATTCACAGCAGAATCTTTGGCAGATAGCATATTTTCAAGCTCAATTAGTCGTTTACTCTTTTCATTTAGAATTTTATTGTTTTTCTCTAAGTCTGCCTGAAGTTTTTCATTATTTGCTTTTTTATCGTTTATGGCTTGTTCCAATTTTTGCAATTCGTCTTCTCGCTTTTGCAAATCTTCTTGAGCGGCTTGCAGTTGAGCCAACATTTTTTTCACCTCTTCGGTATTTCCTTCAATCAGTTTACTTTGATTATCTATCAACTCATTATTGGTGTAAAGTGCATTTTCGTATAGCCTTTTATACTTTCTTACATTGGCACTCAAATTGGAAGTGTCCGATGCAATTTTTTGAAATTTTGCACTCAATGCTCTAATTTCTGCACCCATTTCTGTAGTATCTACAATAAGTTTTTCGTTGCTGGTTTTTACATCGGTGTTTTCGCTTTTGCAACTATTATTTTTGGTTTCCAACTCCTTAAATTGATTGAGCGGAACACATGAAATACTAATTCCGGAAATAATCAGTGCAAGCAATAAGCTCTTAAATATCTTAATCATAATTTCTTCAAATTAATTATTGCAATAAAAATAATAAACAAAATGCAAAAGTATAAATTGTATGACTTTGTGAAAAATTAAATTTATGGCAATTAATTTTTGTACTATAACACTAATCTTCAGCAAGAGATTATAATATTCAAGCCAAAATTCTGTTTCCAAAAAATATTACTTTTGCATCGAAATTTTAAAATAATAAAAAATGTTAGAGACAATATTAAAACATAGAACAATAAGAAAATATAAGGATACTCCAATAAAACCGGAAATATTGGAAAAAATTCTTGAAGCAGGTTCAAGAGCTTCAACAACTGGCAACATGCAGGTTTACAGCATAGTAGTTACGAAAGGAAAAGAGCTGAAAGAAAAACTTTGGGAATCGCATTTCAAGCAAGATATGGTGAAACAAGCCCCGGTAGTTTTAACTTTTTGTGCCGATTTCAATAGATTTAACAAATGGTGCAAACAAAGAAATGCAGAGCCCGGATACGACAATTTCCTGTCGTTCTACACAGCCTCGATAGATGCTTTGCTGGCTGCACAAAATGTCGCAATTGCTGCCGAAGATTTTGACTTGGGAATTTGTTATCTTGGAACTACAACATATATGGCCGAAAAAATTATCGACATTTTGAACCTCCCAAAAGGAGTTGTGCCTGTAACTACTTTGGTGCTTGGTTATCCCGACGAAAATCCTGAACTGACCGATCGATTACCTTTGAACGGAATAATTCATGAAGAGACTTATCAGGACTATTCTGAGAAAAATCTCAACAATATTTATAGCGAAAAAGAAGCTTTAAAAGAAACTTTAGATTTGATTGAAGAAAACAAAACAGAAAATCTTGCTCAAATTTTTACCGATAAAAGATATACTAAAAAAGACAATGTTTTCTTTTCAAACTCATTTCTGAAAATAATTGAAAAACAAAATTTTATGAATAATGAAATTTAGAAATTGAGCTAAACCAGAAAAGTCAGAAATTGAAAATTTGCAAAAAATAATGCCTCAAATTCACGGATTTGTACAAATATTAAATCCGTGAATTTATGAAAGTTATCATATAATAATATTGAAATGTTGCAGACGAAAATTTTCCTAAAATATTTCACAATAAGTGTAGTTCTAATTTTTATTATTTCTGTGGTTTTTCTTTCAAATAAAACTTTGCTGTTTTTTTTCCCTGATAAAATTTGGGCTCATAAGGTTAACAATATTGAAAAACTCGAAGAAGCTTCCAAAAAATATGCAGGAATAGAACTCGATGTAGTTTTTCACAAAAAAACAAACTCTTTCGATGTTAATCATCCGCCCGATAGTTCTATAAATCTGTCATTGACTGAATTTTTTCTTTCACAAAAAAACAGTGTTTCGAATTGTAAATATTGGATTGATTTTAAAAATTTGGATTATGAAAATAAAAAGCTTTCTGCAGATAAGTTAGATTCAATTGCAAATGTGTTTGAAATAGACAAAAAAAATATCATCATAGAATCTATCAGTCCAAAATTTCTAAAACTCTTTGACGATAAAGGATTTTTAACTTCTTACTATTTGCCAACAAATTTGAATTTGCTTGACGATAAAAATCTTGAATCTGTTTTGAAAACTATTAATACCAATATTTCCACTTTTAAAAACACATACATTTCATTCAACTATAAAGACTATGAGATAATAAACAGACGATTTCCCTACAAGAAAAAACTAACTTGGTTTACCAATTATGGCTCATTAAATAAAATCAGCGCAAGGATTTTGTTATTCGAAATTTCGATGGACGAAAATGTAGATATTTTACTCATTCCTTTAAAGTAACAAAATGAAGAAATTTAATAGTTTTCTGATTGTTCTAAAGGAAATCTACAATCCATTTATTGTCGCTTTAGCTTTTGCCCCATTAATTGTTGGGCTTATTGTGGATGCTAGTTTGTTCGACAGCAGGAATATTATTACGAATATCATTTGGATTCCAATTTTTACAGTAGCTTTTATTTTATCTAAGAAAAGGATTGTATATCAGATAGTTTGCTTGCTATATTTTATTTTGGGTCTTGTTGAAATTTCTCATTGGATTATTTTACAAGGTCCTGTTACAATAACAAGTTTTTTAGTAATCTCAAATACTAATTTACAAGAAGCAATAGATTTTCTAAATCTAAAAGCTACGGTTGGCCTGATTGTTTTGGTTTTTTATACAATATTTTTCATTTTTACTTTTAAACGCAGACCTAAAATCTCCAAATCTAAATTTAAGCCCTACCTTATAGGAATTATTTTATTATTTTCTGCAATATTTATTCTCGAAAATGCAATTAATGAGCGATTAATTAGAAAAGGAATGCCACATATTGCAAAAGTTGTTTTTTCATTTATCGAAAAAATAAATTTGTATGAAGAAGCTATGCAAGAAATTGAACCTAAAATGGTTCAGGCAATTCCAACTTTGCCACAAAACCAGCAGACATTTGTATTGATAATTGGCGAATCGTGTAGCAGAAATCATATGTCTATTTATAATTACTCGAGAAAAACCAATCCAAAGCTCGAAAAGCGTAAGGATTTGTTTGTTTACGATAATGTAGTTTCACCTTATTCAAATACTTTAAACTCTGTTCTATCAATGCTTTCTGAATCAAATTTAGAGCGAAAATTAAATTTCGGAAAATGTGTCGATATAATTGATATTTTTTATTCTGCCGGTTTCAAAACCTATTGGCTTTCAAATCAATCGCCTATCGGAATTTGGGATAATCTTATAACTGTTTTTGCAAAAAAAGCTGATCACTACCGTTTTGTAAATACTACAAGCAATTCATCGTTTGAAGCAATGTTTACGACTTCATACGATTCTAAGCTCTTTAAACCATTTGCCAATGCTTTGAGCGAAAATGTTGCTAAAAAATTTATAGTTCTGCATTTAATGGGAAGTCACTCTTCATATTCAAAAAGGTATCCTACTCATTATGATGTCTTTAACGGAAGTAACAAGAAAGAAAAAATTATTGCAGAATACGATAATTCAGTTCTTTACAACGACTTTATTGTTGACAGCATTCTAAATATTTTAGATGAAAACGATTCCTTACATGAAAATTCGATTAGCTCTGCAATTTATTTGTCTGATCATGGCGAAAATGTTTACGATGAGCAAAATAAAATAGGACACGACTATTCAAAAAAATTACCAAAAGCTAATGTAGATATTCCTTTTATCATCTGGCTTTCACGGGAGTACATAAAATCCCATCCGCTAAAAGTAAATTTTGTCAGGTCAAATAGTCGCAAACCATTTATAACGGACGATTTGTTCCATTCAATAATTGATCTGATCGAAATTCAGACACCTTACTTTGAAGAAAAAAGAAGTATTTTCAACAAAAGATTTAATGACACTCGCCAAAGAATCTTGGAAGACGGGAAGGATTATGATGATGATTAATTGAATATTTCCCAATTTGTGATGGCAATAAAAAATTATAAATAATCAATGAAAAATCAAAAATCTATCTCCTAAGCAACCACAAACTTGAATTATCTTTCCTAAGAACGGATAGCTTATTTGTTGCTTCAAGTTTTTTCTCAAACGAAAATATTGCTACCCGGTATTTTCCTTTTTCTTTGGGAAGAACTTTTGCAGGAAATCCTTCATCAATTATTTGGTGGAAATATTTCTGTGCATTTTTTTCTTTCACAAAACTGCCGCCAATAATATGATAAAGTTTTGAATTATTAATATCAGTATCAACTAATTCTACTTTCGAATTTTGTTCAATATTTCTTTCAGAAAGTAATATTTCTTTTTCGTTAAAACTATCGCTTGCAATAACAATAGCTTTGCGACTTTCAATTTCAGTTAGGAAAATTCTTTTATGCTCTAATAATTCTGATTTCGGTCCTGAAAATGGATTCAGATTAGCAAAACTGAAATTGCTATTTTGAAAAAATCCCATTTTGTAAGGAACAAAAATCATAATTGCTGCAATTGAAACTCCAATTGTAGCTCTACGAAAAATAGAATTTCTAATGATAGCACTTACCTGTGACTTGTTTTCAAACTTGGGCTTAATTCTAATATGTTGCTTTTTCTCTTTCAAAGCAGGAAAATGGAAAGTACTCAATCCATACGAATCTAAAAGGAAATTTGTGTATTGTTCAGGTTCAAACTGTAAGTTTTTCTCCTTGTCGTACTGAAACTGCCCAATTCCTTCAAAATTTATTCTGTCAGCATTTTGCAATTTTTCGTTAATTTCCTTCACAAATTTTGCAACAATATCGTTCGTCTCTTTATAATCAATATTCTCAAAATCAGAAATATGCTTGATTAGTAAGCCATCATTTTGCCGAAGATTAATATTAAAACTTACTTTTTTTGCTGGAGGATAACTTTTGTGAAGTTCATTGTCAATTTTTGCAGGCTTGTAGTTTGTTATAAACCCACCAAAATCAGGCAATATCACACAATCGTGCTGAAATAATAGTTCGTATATATACTTTTCAATTTTCAAAATAAACAATTTTTATTTTACAAAAATATGAAAAATAATTATTTCAATCGGAGTATTTCAAAATTAATATTAAAATGAAAAAGATTAATTCTCCAAAAAGTATTTACCAAAATTGTATTTTTGCAGATTATTTAAATTTATTGAAATGGAAAAAATTAGAAGGACAGAAATTTGCGAGCTTTTGAAAGCTACTGATACCGAAAAATTGATTAATGTGAAAGCATGGGTGCGTACCAAACGCTCAGGCAAAAATGTTGCATTTATTGCACTGAATGATGGTTCTACAATCAATAATATTCAAGTTGTGGTAGATTTGCAGAAAATTGATGAAGAAAACTTAATCAACATAAATACAGGAGCAGCCATTTCAGTAAATGGGAAACTTATAAAATCGCTTGGGAGTGGGCAATCGCACGAAATTGATGCTCACGAAATTGAAGTTCTTGGTGTAGCAAATCCAGACGAATATCCTATTCAACCAAAAAAACATAGTTTAGAATTTCTTAGAGAACATGCACATTTACGCTTCCGCACAAGCACTTTTTCTGCTATTACTCGCGTGCGTCATGCCATGATTTTTGCAATTCATAAATTTTTCAACGACAAAGGATATTGCAATATTCACACTCCAATCATCACCGGTTCCGATGCCGAAGGTGCCGGCGAAATGTTTCGAATTTCTACATTAGATAACAAAAAACCACCTTTAAACGAAAGTGGTGAAGTAGATTATACCCAAGATTTTTTTGGAAAAGAAACCAATCTTACAGTTTCAGGACAATTGGAAGCCGAATTGGCTGCTTTGGCACTATCAAAAGTTTATACTTTCGGTCCTACTTTCCGTGCCGAAAATTCTAACACAACTCGTCATCTTGCCGAATTTTGGATGATTGAACCGGAGGTAGCGTTTTTCGATTTGAACGATGATATGGACCTTGCTGAAGAAATGCTCAAATATCTTGTGGAATATGCTCTGGAAAATTGTTCAGACGATTTGCAATTCCTCAACAAACGATTGATTGACGAAGAAAAGGGAAAAGCTCAGAAAGACCGGTCGGAGATGGGACTTATAGAAAAACTGGAATTTGTTTTAAAATCTGATTTTGAGAGAATTACATATACTGAAGCTTTTAATATTTTAAGAAATTCTAAACCTAACAAAAAGAAAAAATTCCAATATCTAATAGAAAATTGGGGGGCAGACCTTCAATCGGAACACGAACGATTTCTCGTAGAAAAACATTTTAAAAAACCAGTGATACTTGTAGATTATCCTAAAGAAATAAAAGCATTTTACATGCGACAAAACGATGATGACAAGACAGTTAGAGCTATGGATATTCTTTTTCCGGGCATTGGCGAAATAGTTGGTGGATCGCAAAGAGAAGAGCGATACGATTTACTTTTGAACAGAATGAAAGAACTTGATATTCCTGAAAAAGAACTTTGGTGGTATCTCGAAACCAGAAAATTTGGGACAGTACCACATGCCGGGTTTGGCTTAGGTTTCGAACGATTGATGCTATTTATTACCGGAATGAGTAACATTAGAGATGTAATTCCATTCCCAAGAACACCGAAAAATGCTGAGTTTTAACCATATAACTATTTGCTACAGATTTAATTTTCATAATGAAAAAACTTTTTGCCATAATATTATTCCTTGCTTTTTTCACCAATTCAGCCTATAGTTTCAGATATTCAGAAATTTTTCAAGACAGTTTGTTATCAGAAAATTTCGAAAATTGGAGTGTTACATCTGCAGATTGGCAAATATTTGATTCGAACGGAGATAATCTCACATGGAGCATATATGGAAATGCCGGCGTTGATGGTTCATTCGCAGCCGGTTATCTTTTTTCGTTTACCGAAATTGCCGACGACTGGATAATTTCGAAAGGAATTTCTCTTGAAGCCGGAAAAAATTATTGGTTAAATTTTAAATATAGAATTGAAGACGAGCTTTATCCCGAAAAATTAGCTGTTTATTTTGGTTTGTTTCAAAATCCTATGAGTATGACAACAGAAATTGTGGACTTAGGAGAAATAAAAAATGAGCAATTTTTAACTCTTTCGAGAGGATTTACAGTGCCGGCAGATTCGGTTTACTATTTCGGATGGTATGCCTACTCTGATCCATACCAATGGGTAGTTCTCATTGATAATATTTATATTAAAGAAATTGATTGTTCTGCAAGTGTACCGCCGGTTATTGAACTCGGCAATGATCAATCTTTGTGCGAAGGCGACACAATAGTTTTAAGTGTAGAATCAGAATTCGATTTATATGTTTGGGGCGACTATGGAAATTTGCCAAACCTAACAGTTACTCAATCAGGGATTTATTCTTTATACGTAGAAGACAGTTGCTTGAATAGTGCTTTCGATAATGTTGAAATAAATTATATTCCGAATCCCGAAATTGATTTGGGCAACGATACAACTATTGTGGAAGGAGATAATATTCTGCTCTCTACTGGAGTTTCCAACATGGACTATTTATGGTCAACGAACGAAACAAGTCAGTCTATTTTGATTTCGGAACACGGAACTTATTATGTTACAGTAACAAACGATTCTAATTGTTTTTCTGTTGATTCGATAAATATTTACTACTTAGGTATTGAAAACCCATTTTCTAAAATTCAAATTTTTCCGCAACCTACGGTCGATTTTTTGAATATTTCAAGCGGAAATGAAATCATTGTTGAAATAGAAATCTTTGATTCGAATGCGAAAACCGTTTTTTATAAAGAAGCATTTTTGCAAAATTTGATTATCGATGTCAGTGTTTTAAAAACAGGTGAGTATATTGCTAAAATTAAAACAAAAAGCAATAGATTATATTCAAAAATAATTGTGAAAATATAGCCATCTGCTAATCTCCGCAATTTATTCAAAGCATTTCCTAAAACGAATAATTATTCAATAGAAACACTAAACAAAAAATAGACTATTGATAATGAGCTATAAAAATATTTTAGTATTTTGTGCAAAATTTTGAAATATTAAATATGAACAACAAAATGAATTTTGTGCAAATAATTTTTTTTTATCCACTGTCATTGATTTATAGTTTTGTTGTGTACATTAGAAATCGACTATTCGATTACAATTTTCTCAAATCTAAAGAATTTACAATTCCTATAATTTCGGTAGGAAATATCACTGTTGGCGGGACAGGAAAAACCCCGCATATTGAATATTTAATTTCTATTTTAAAAAACGAATGCAAAATTGCAGTACTTAGTCGGGGCTACAAACGAAAATCAAGAGGATTTGTACTTGCACACCCCGACTCAACATATTATGAAATAGGTGATGAACCTAAACAAATAAAAACAAAATTTCCAAAATTAGACGTTGCAGTAAATGCAAATAGAACACAAGGAATTTACCAATTATTAGAAAAAGGAAGCCCCGAACTTAACACAATTTTGTTAGACGATGCCTATCAGCACAGATATGTTAAACCGGGCTTGTCAATACTTTTGGTCGATTATACTCAACCAATGTTTCACGACCATTTTTTGCCATATGGTCGCTTGCGCGAAAATAGGCACGAAAAAAGGAGGTCGAACATTATAATAATTACAAAAACTCCGAGAGACCTGAAACCAATAGATAGGCGAATTTTGGTGAAAAATTTAAAACTATTTCCATATCAGAATCTGTTTTTCACGACTATGGCTTTTGGAGATTTTCAGGCGGTTTTTGACTCAGAAAAATTTCAGTTAAAAATCTTGGAATGTGTAGAAAATAAATATTCTATTTTGGCTATTTCGGGAATTGCAAATCCTCAACAATTCGACAAACATATTCAAACGGTTAGCAATGATGTAGTTACATTGACTTACCCGGATCATCACAATTTTACTAAAAAGGACGCTAATAAAATTTATTCAAGTTTTAATAAAATTAACAATCCTAAAAAAATTATTGTTACTACAGAAAAAGATGCAATGCGTTTTCAAGACAATAGGCATAGCAAAATCCTCAGCGATTTGCCATTTTATTATATCCCAATGCAAATAGAATTTCTAAACAAAGAAACAGAAAGCTTTAATAATCAAATAATTAACTATGTTAGAAAAAATAAAAGAAACAGCAACCTACATAAAGAATATCATAAAAAGTGAACCTCAGATAGGAGTGATTCTCGGAACCGGACTTGGCGGTTTGGTCGAAGAAATGAAAATTGAACATATTATTGATTATAAAGATATTCCGAATTTTCCGGTTTCAACTGTAAAGGGGCACCACAGCCGTTTGATATTCGGAGAATTCTCGGGAAAAAAGCTTATTGCCATGCAAGGGCGTTTTCATTATTACGAAGGCTACAACATGAAAGAAATAACTTTTCCGGTAAAAGTTATGAAACTTCTCGGAATTGAATATTTGTTTGTGTCGAATGCAAGCGGTGGAGTGAATCCAGATTTTCATATTGGAGACCTTATGATAATTGATGACCAAATTAATTTGTTTCCCGAAAATCCGCTTCGAGGCAAAAATGAAGACGATTTTGGGGTACGTTTCCCAGATATGAGCGAAACATACTCTGCAGAATTAATTGCAAAAGGGGTAGAAATTGCTAAAGAAAATAAATTTACAGTTCATACCGGAGTCTATGCAGGCGTTACAGGACCAACTTTTGAAACACCTGCAGAATATAAATATTTGCGTATTATTGGCGCCGATGCTGTTGGTATGTCCACAGTCCCTGAAGTTATTGTTGCACATCATATGAGAATTCCTTGCTTTGCAATTTCAATAATTACAGATTTGGGTGTTCCTAACAAAATTGTGGAAGTTACTCACGAGGACGTACAAAATGTAGCAGAAATTGCCGAACCCAAAATGACTAAGATTATTAAAGAAATTGTTAGCCAATTATAGCAAAATTTTGATTTATTATTTTTGAATTTTAATTTGAAATTGACATGAAATTGAAACTCTTCATCGCAATTCTTTTTGTGCTTTTTGCAAAAATAGATTTTGCACAGAATGTAAAAATATCAGGAACAGAACTATCGTATGCAAATCAAGAATTAGTTTTATTGACTTATTCAGAGCATATTACTTTTTCCGAGAATGCGCTTGCAAAATCCTTAGTAAAGGAAGATGGGAGCTATTTGTTCGAATTTTCAACTGAAAATGCTATATCTGTATTTATGTATATTGGGCGATACAAAGCATTTTTGCTGGTTGAACCAAATAGAGATTATAAGATTTTTTTGCCCGAATTTTCTGAAAAATCTACCAGCGAAAAACTAAATCCATATTTTAAGGATATGGAAATTACTTTGGAAATTTTATCTTCAAAAAAAAATGAATTAAATAATATTATTTCAGAATTTGACTCTACATTCAACGCTGTTCTAAATAAAAATTTTCCATCGATTTATCGACAGAGAAAATATTCTATTATCGATTCAATTGTTCAACTCATTGATACACAATTTATAAATATTGAAAATAAATATTTAAATAGTCATAAATTATATAAATATTCATCGCTATACTATATGGCAAACCAGCGGAATTCTGAATTTATCATTGAAAAATATTTTTCAGAAAATCCGGTCTTGTATCACCACACAGAGTATATGAATATGTTTAATCAGATTTTTGCACGCTACCTGACTTTTTATTCGCTCACAAAAAATGGCAATAGAATTCCGCTCGACATAAGTCTTACGAAAAGTGTTGTCAGACTGAAACATACACTTTCAAACAATCCTAATTTGAAAAATGATACCCTCAAAGAATTGATTATTCTTAAGGGAATTTACGACAATTTTTACTTGGGCAACTATTCTCAGAAAACTCTTTTGCTAATTATTGATTCTATTGGGGCAACAACAAAAGTAGCTCATCATAAGCTAATTGTAGAGAATATTAAGAAAAATGTCAATTGCTTGAAAATAGGGACTAAAGCTCCTGAATTTGAATTATATAACAGAAATAAAAGAAAGAAGAAGTTATCGAATTTTTCGGGGAAATTTATCTATTTAAATTTTGCAAATACCGAAAATTATGCCTGCCAAAAAGATTTTCAACTTCTCGCAAATTTGTATAAAAAACATGGCAAAACTATCGAAATTGTAACAATAATTTCGAATGGAACACACGAAGATATGACCGAATTTTTGGAGGGAAAAGATTATGACTGGACTTTTTTGCACTGCGGAAATCAGCCCACTGTTATAAAAGATTATAAAATTAAAGTATATCCTTTGTATTTTTTAGTTGATCCTTACGGAAAATTAGCGTTGTCGCCAGCCCTGCCACCACACGAGAATTTTGAAATACAATTGTTTAAAGAGATTAAGAAAAGGGATTAGTTTGGCTTGTCAAAATATTTTGTATTTGATTTTCTGAATAGTGCTAATTTTCAAACACATTCTTTAAATATTTTAACCATTTCGGGTAAAACCATACCGCTTGGATATTGCAAAAAATATCCATTACCGCTATTTATTGCCATTTCTGAAAAAATATTCTTTTCAATGTTTATATCGAAAATTATCCCGCCAGTTTTGAGAACCAATTGTGCAACGGTGTTCGGAATATTCGTAGAGCCAGTGGTTCCGGCAATAATCAAAAGTTCGGTTGCGGCAGCGGTTTTCATACAGCTTTCTACACGATAATATACTTCGTTATAGTATTCGTCCCACAACAAGGCAAATGGACGTGTGATACCTCCACAATCAGGACATCTCAACATTTCCACTTCTGCTTTACTCAAGTCATCTCCTCTACTTTTTTGAGGGAAATTTTCAGGAATAGGATAAATTGATAAATTGCAGTTTTTGTCGCATAACATATAATTAATATTTCCGTGTGCTTGAAATGTTCCTTCAATACTATTGCCGGCTCTTAGATGCAATCCATCAACATTTTGTGTTATAATAGTGAATCGGTCTCCCAATAGTTTTTCTATTTCTACCAATGCCATATGTCCGGCATTTGGTTTTGCTGAATTGCAAACTGATCGCATGTACAAAAACCATTTCCAAACTTCGTAGGGACTTTTTTGAAACATTTTATAAGTAGCAATTTCGTGAGGCTTGTAGTTTTTCGAACCAATCGTCCAATATCCGTCTGATCCACGAAAAGTGGGAATGCCACTTTCGGCAGAAACACCGGCACCGGTTAGGAAAGTAATTTTTCCTTTGCCATTAAATACAGTTTTTAACTGCTCTTCTAATTTATTTGAAATCATAATTTTGAGATTTACTTATTGAGACAATTTTTTTTATAATTTCTATATCAGTAATTAATTTTTCGTAATCTTTAATTTTGTCAGTGCTGCTCAGAAGTACATTGTTGTTGCGAAAATACATCTGGCTTTCAGTTTTTTTGCTGCCTGTGAGATGAAAACTTTGTGCTTTGGTTTTCTCCATCAATTCAGTGAAATTGTTTAATTTTATTCCTGAACCGGGCATAATTTCTATTTTGTCATTTGCTTTTGAAATTAGCTTTTTAATTAAATCTGCACCTTCAAGAGCTGTCTGTTTTTGTCCGGAAGTAAGCAAACGATCAATTTTGAGTTCAATCAGTTGGTCGAGAGCCTCAAACGGTTCGGCACACATATCGAATGCACGATGAAAAACAACTTCCATAGGCTTGGCTAATTTTATTAGCTCATCAGTCCTTTTCATATCAACAAATCCATTTTTGTTAAGGACTCCTATGACAACACCATCGGCTTTTAGTTTTTTTGCCATCAGGATGTCTTCTTTCATGGTTTCAAATTCTATTTCATTATATAAAAAATCGCCACCTCTTGGTCTTATTAGAATGCACAAGTCAATTTCCAAATTTTTTCTTGCAAGCACAATGCTGCCTGCACTGGGAGTTGTACCACCTTCAATTATATTGTCGCAAAACTCAATACGTTTGGCTCCTGCCTCTTGAGCCACAATTGCAGACTCTACCGATATTGCACAAACTTCTATTGTAATTTCATTTTCATTTAAGTTTCTATATTTTTGCATAATTAACTATTGTGCTAAGCTTTTTAATAATAAGTAAGATGTTATGTATTTCATCTTACATCTTATGTTTTATATTTGGCGAAATTCTGGATTCAAACTGCTGCTGGTATTGTAAAATAAAACTTTGAACCTTTTCCTTCTTCGCTTTCTGTCCAAATTTCCCCCCCATGTGTTTTTACAAATTCTTTGCAAAGCATTAAACCAAGTCCACTACCCATTTCATTTTCAGTTCCTTTTGTCGAATTATGTTTTGCTATTTCAAACAATTGCGATATTTTTTCAGAAGAAATCCCTATCCCAGTATCCTCAACAAAAATTTCTATATATGCTTGATTATTTTCATCTGAAATTGGTTTTGCATTTATGCTTATTTCCCCTCCTTTGTGCGTATATTTAATAGCATTTGAAATTAAATTACGCAGGATAGTTGACAACATGTTTTTATCTGCATTTACAAAAATATCTTCCGACACTTTATTTATCAAGCTTATTGATTTTTTTATAGCTAACTGATTTAAGAGTTCAACGGCTTCAATTGATAACAAATTCAGCTTTTCTTTTTTTGGATTAAATTTGATAATCCCTCTTTGTGTATGAGACCATAACAACAAGTTTTCAAGTAATTTATATACTTTTTGTACGCCTTGATGTACGTAAGAAATGAAATCTTTTCTTTCGGCAACATCATATTGGTCATATTCATTTATTAGTAATTCTAAAAATCCTAGCATCGTGGAGAATGGACTTTTCAAATCGTGTGCAATTATTGAGAAGAATTTATCTTTGGTAGTATTTAATGCTTTGATTTCTTTAAAGCTATCTGATAGTTTCAGCATGGAATTAACCCGTGCAGATAATTCAATTTTATCTATTGGTTTTCGAATATAATCAACTGCTCCTGCTTCTAATGCTGTTTTTAAATTCTTAGGAGATGTCATTACTCCAGTTGCCATAATAACAGGGATGTTTTTTGTTGATTCCTGACTCTTTAAATATTTTATAGTTTCAATACCATTCATTATTGGCATTTTCCAGTCAGTAATTATTAAATCCGGAAGTCGCTTCATTGCGAGCTTACATGCAACATCTCCATTTGGGGCTTTTAAAATTGTATATCCAATATCCGATTCTTTCAGGTAATCAACTAAAGTTTTCAAGTTGTCCGGCTTGTCATCAACAACAAGAATCGTATATTGTTTCATGTTTTTATTGTTAAAAAAATAATATTTCTAAAGTTAATCAATCATTTTAATCAAACTCAAATACTTCTCTTGATTAAGACCGTAAAGAGCATTATCAATTTCTTCCTTCCATTTTGTCAGCCCTATAGTTTTACTAAAATCAATTTGCTCCAAAATTTCTTCTATATCACTAAACTCAAAAACTTCATATTTCCTAAATTCTATTTGGAAAGGTACTAAAATATTTTTATCTTTTTGTGTTAATTCAATATTTTTTTCTTCAGGAAGACTTTTCTTAATGCTAATATCTACATCTTCTTGCTTACCTAAGGGTAATGTAAACCAAATAGTTGTTCCTGTTCCAACTTCCGATTCAAGCCCGATTTCGCCGCCGTGTGCTTCTACAAAAAGTTTACAAAAAGTTAGCCCTATTCCAGTAGAAGCAGTTAAGCCGGAATTTCTCGATAACACTTGTTCAAACTTACCAAATACTTTATCTAATTTGTCCGGTGGTATTCCTTCACCGGTATCAGTAATTTTTATTTGAATCAAATCTGAAGACTCTTTAAATGATTCAAGTATTATATTTCCATTGTTTGGTGTGTATTTAATTGCATTTGTAAGGATATTTACAAATACTCGTTCAACAATTTCTTTATCAATAAGAACATTATAATTTTGAAGATAGTTCTTGATTGTTATGTTTTTCTCAATGTAGAGTAAATTTATTTGTTGCAATGCCGATTCTGAAATAAGATTTAATGAACAATTCGATTTTTTTAGTTGAATTTTGGCATTTTCATATTTCTGAACATCTAGAATATTTGTTACCATATTTAGCATTTGCTTTCCAGACTGTTCTACTATTGGATTTTCTGACAAACCTATTATTGAATTTAGAGGATTCTTTAGGTCGTGAACAATCATTCCGGTCATCTCTTCTTTGAATTCGTCGAGTTCTTTTAATTTTTCGTTTGCGTATTCTAATTGTTCAGACTGAGAGCGTATTTCTTCATTCTTGGTAATTAACTCGTTGTTTTTATTCTCAATTTCTGTTTTTTGTGAGGCAAGAATGCGATTTGCTTTACGTTTTTGCAGAAAACTACGCATGACTACTACAATTACTAAAACCATTAAGCCAATAGCAGCCATCAGATAGTTTCTTATAGCTTGCTTTCGCCTTGCCTCTTCTGCCTGAATTGCATCCTTTTTTTTCTGCTCAGCCTCAATTGCTTGCTTTTCTTTATCAAATTCATATTGTTTTTCGAGACTTGTAATTTCAGCAATATTATTTTCGTTGATAAGGCTATCAGCATAAAGTTTAAACAATACATGACTTTCCAATGCCTTTCGATAATCAGTTTTTGCTAAATATATTTCGTAGAATAGATTTTGAACTTCCATTTTTCTATTCAACTCCCCAATTTCATTTGCAATATCGAGTGCAAGATATGCATATTTTAATGCTTTATGATAATTTTCAGCTTTAAGATATACACCGCTTATATTCTGATAACTTAAACTAAGATTTGGTTTGTCATCGATTTCTTGACTTATTTCTAATGCTTTTTCATAATATTCTGCAGAAAGAGAATAATCTTCCCGATTGAAATATACCACACCAATATTTGTTAAACATTGTGAAATGTTACGTTTGTTGCCTAGCTTTTTATATATCTTTAATGTTCTGGTCCAATACTCAAGGGCTTGCGTTAAATCTTCCATATGAAAATAAACTGCACCTATATTCATTAAGCATTTAGAGACTTCTTCCAAGTTGTCAATTTCTTCATTTGTACTCAAGGCTCTTTTTAAATAATTTAAAGCTTTATCATATTCTCCCTGATTTGTAAATATAATTCCAATATTATTCTCGCATTTTGCAATTTCAATTTTATCATTCAAATCCTCGTATATTTTCATTGCTTTTTGATAATATTTGACTGCATTCGGGTAATTTCCTTGTCGCCAAAAGACAATACCTAAATTTGTAAACGCAGAAGCAATTCCGTTTTTGTAGTTAATTTTCTCAAAATTTTTCAAGGATTTATCAAAGCAATCTAATGCTTCTTTATAATTTCCCTTTTCAGAACTCATCTGTCCCAAAAAATTGTAGCCTTTCCCAATCACCTTATCAAAACCCTCTTTTTTGCTGATTTCCAAAGAGTTTTGAACGTACTTTGTTGCTGTTGGGAAATCCGACATATAATAATAATAGCTGCCACAATATATTAAACTCAAAGCCTCTCCTTTCTTATAATCCAGTTGATCTGAAAGTGTTTTGGCTTCTTCTGCACACTTTAGTTTTTTTTCAGCATCCTGACGAAAATATTCATTAGCGAGTTCATTTAGAAGGTTTACTCTAATGGTGTCTTTTGTTGTGTGTTTTTGCAACAAGTTTTCAAGACTGTCAATTTCTGTTGTTTGTGCATTCAATTCTGTTAAAATAAAACCACTAAAAAGTATTACAAGAATTAATATAAATTTTTTCATCAACATAAATTTAAGTTAAATTAAACAAATTTACTAAAAGTTTTCGCAGAATATTGCTATTTCAATTATTATATCCCCAAAACTGATTTAGCACCATAAATCCGCAAGCGGATTCTCCTTATCCACGAATTATGCGAATTTCACTAATTTTTTAATCACTTTATTGAGTTGTGACAGGAATGTACAATTTTCTGATTTATTGCACTAATATTAATCCTTGCGGATTTTAGGCAACACATCAGATTAGAAATTTATATCACTTTTCTGAATGTTTGAGTTTTAAGGCTTGATCATTTTTTTGACTTAAAACTAAAGGAGTCTGAATAGTAAAATGAACTCCTTTTTCTAATTTGCTTTCAAGATGAACAGAGCCATTTAGTTTTTGTATCAGCAAATTATAAACAATATGAAGTCCCAAACCACTGCCAAGTTGTTTGTTTGTTGTGAAAAATGGATCGAAAACTTTTGATATGATATCTTCTGAAATTCCTTGACCGTTGTCTAAATATTCAATTGTCAATAAACCTTTATTTTCTGTTGCTCTGATTTCTATCTGTCCGGAATCATTTTCTTTGAATCCATGGATTAGTGAATTTGTAATGAAATTTGTAATGATCTGTGCAAAGGCATCCTGAAAACTATTTACAATGATATTTTCAGGACAGCTTATTTTTATATCAACAGGCTTTTCCTGAAGTTTTGGTTCGAGGCTTGCAATCACATTATTGATATACGATTTCAAATTGAATTCCTGAATATCTTCTGCTGCCTGATTTACTGACACTTGTTTGAAATTCTGAACTAATTTGCCTGTTCTTTTCAAATTGGCAAAAATCAAATTCCCTGCTTTAAGAGTTGAATTAATAAAAGCTTCCAATTCGCTCTTTTTCATTTTCTTACTTTTGTAAAGCTCCGAAAAATCTTGTGCTTTATTAATTAATGATGATGAAGCAGAAATGCCATTCCCAACAGGTGTATTTATTTCGTGAGCAACACCTGCTACTAAATTTCCAAGCGAAGCCATCTTTTTCGACTCAACTAATTGTTCTTGTGTATTCTCAAGCTCTTGCAGGCTTGTATGTATTTTTTTGTTTTGATTTTCAATTTCATCTTTTTGGGATGTAACTTCCTCCACAAGTTGATTTAGTTCTTCATTTTTTTGAGATATTTTTCTCTTTTGTTTTTCTATTTCATCTTTTTGTTTTCGGGTATTTCTCAGATTACGGTAGATCATCAAAACTATCAGTGCCATCGCTATAAATACAATGATTGAAGACAAAATTGTGATATTACGGATTTTTATATTTAAGGCTACTTTCTGATCTTTTGCTTGCTGTTCAATCATAAATATTCGTCTGTTTACTTCAGATTTATGTCTGATACTGTTTAGTTCTCCAACATTTATTGCACGCTCCAATTCTTTTAATTTATCAGCTTTTTCCACTTCATCTCGTATTTGAATATATTTCTTTAATGTTTCAAATGCCATGCTTTTATTGCCCAATTTGGAATATATAATACTTGCTTGTAGATAAATGTCTAATTTAGTATAATTACTTAGGATATTTATAAATTTATCAAATATTTCATTATAAAGTTTTGCGGCGGAAATATACATTTCCTTTTTTTCTAATATTTTCGCTTGGTAGGACAGCATTAACCCGGCTCTCTTTGGTTTCCCAATTTCAATAAACAATTTATAACTTTTGTCTAAATAATAAAGAGCAGTATCGTACTCTTTTGCATTCGAATAGGCATATGAGAGATATCTATATCCTTCAGCCAATCTGCTTTTATTGTCCATTCCTTTATAATATTCAATGAATTTTTTCTGATAATAGATGGATGAATCTTTTTTATTCAGACTTGCATAATTAATCCCTAACCACATGAAAAATTCATGGACATTTATTCTTCCATCTTTTTGATCATAAGCTAAGCCTTTTTGTAATATTTCGAGAGATTTGTCAATTTTATTTATGTTATAAAGCTGATATCCAGATTTCTTATAAAATTGTAATCTCAATTTAGTAAAGGACGAATCGACATTATCCAACGCTTTTTCTGTTTCAAGAAGACTAACAATATAACCTATTGTGTCGCCCACATCAAATTGCAAATTCTTTAGAGCCTGATTTGCTTTTACTAATGAATAACTTAAGTCATGTTTTTTTGAAAAATCTATTCCTTTTTTTAGATGTTTATAACTTTCTGTAATAGAAAGTCCCACTTTTTTGTATAAGATAATTCCATAGAATTTACCGAGAAGTTTATCATTCTTGATTTTATGAAGATATTCGATATGAGAAATAATTATTTTTTGTTTTTCTTCAATACCAAACTCCGATGACTTAATAATTCTAAGAGCAGAATTTTGCTTTGTTGTTGCAGAAGAACTGTCAGCATTGTATATCTTAAGTTCTTCAAATAGTTTGCTTTGCTTTTGTGCAACTATAAAATTGTGTATGAAAAGCAGGAGAAAAAAAAGGGTTCTAATTTTCATTGGATTATTCATTAATATAAGTTTTTTTAATCACACAAATTAAGTTACAAAACTACCTTTTCAGGCCAGGGATTGAATTTTGATGTTCCCCAAAGTTTATTAATATAATCAATTGAAAAAAAGTCTTCAAATGCATGAATCCAATATGTACCTTTATCAGATAATGTAATCTGATCTTCTCCATTTTTGAGAAAGCCTATTCGGTTCAACATTCTCATTTGTCTTCCATACTTTTCATCAAAACTTGCATTGAATCTATAATTGAAATCGCTCTTTTCGAATTTTGTTTCATAAATTCTCCAATAGAGCCATCCGGCCATCTGCATTTCTTCATGCAAATCTACAGAAAGTGCAATAGGAGATTTCCCTTTTTCAATGGCTTGAATATATTCAGAAACATTAAAAGTATTCACGTAAAAAGTATCTTTTAAATATGAACTCCCGCTGGCTCCCAGTCCAAGATAAGAAGGAACAGTTACCGAACAATATTTATCTATTCCACTTTTTGTAAAAGCCCAGACAGACGATCGGTCGAATCCTGAATCATAAAAAATATTCTCTAAAATTTTCAATAGTTTTCTTCTTCGGAACATGGTGCCAATTGCTGTTCCATTATTTTGAGCTTCTCTGCCCAATCGTGTGTAGGGAAATCTGAACAATGGATAAGTTGCTACTTGCTGAATTCCAAGTTTTACCATCTCTCTACCAGCCTCCTCAACCTCCTTTATAGTTTGCCCGGGCAAATCGAAAATGTAATCTATGTTTACACACTCAAAATTTCTACCTGCTGCTCTTTCAACATTCCTTTTTACTTCTAAAACTGTGTATGGCCTTTCAATTGCTTTGAGGTGTCGATCTTGAAGTGCCTCAACTCCAATGCTCAAATATTTTACTCCCAGTGCCTCTATGGCGTTCAGATTTTCTTTTGTCAAATGATTGGGATGACTTTCCATATGAACTCTGCATTGCATATTAAAACGTTTGTACAGGTGATTGATTATTTCTTCAATACCATTCCCAAGCATTGTGGTAGGCGTGCCACCACCGATATACATATTTGTTATAGGTTTATCTGATAATAGAGGTGCATAAAAATCTATTTCTTTTTTCAGTGCATTAGTATAATTTCGACTTGCTTCCTCACTGAAAATTTCTTTATTATAAGGGCAATACGGACAAATCTGGTCGCAAAATGGAATGTGCAGATATACTCCCAATTCTTCAATATTTTTAATATTTTCTTCAATAACACTATTCTCAGGAATACTATTTCTAAATAATATTTGTTCATTGCCGGTAAAGTATTTGCTTATTTTTTTTCTTAAAAGATCAGAAAGCATAGTTATTTTGTTGGTTAATTTTTCTAAAAATATATAAATCTAAAAGCATATTATTTAAATAGTTAGAAATATTTAAGTGCATTTAGTATTGCTCCCGGTTTTAATTTCAGAGTTTGATCGATCTCGGCATAACTTAAATAGCCACATTCTTCACATAACTTGGTATTGTGGCTTTCTCTACAGCAGTTATAATACTTTCCGTCCTCATAAACTTTGCAAAGAGTCAAATTTTTCTTCCAGTCGTTACGGATAGCTGATTTTAGTCCTGCTGTTGAATTTAGAATTTTATACTGTTTTTTAAGTTTCAACAACTGTTGCAAGATTTCCTTTTTTGTTGAAACATCAATATTTAGCTCATCATGTCCATAATACGGTGTGTGGAAATAGAAGAATGTCCCTTTTATTTGTGGGACTTTGTCAATAAACTCACAAAAGTCAGAAAGCTCAGTTTTATTCACTGAATTTATCGTGAAGTTAATATACAAGGATGAATGTTGAGACAGTTCAATATTATTTAATATTCGCTCAAATGATTTTCCTCTCAGAGAATCATGCGTATTACTTAATCCATCAACGCTAACAAATATTGTATCTGCGGCAGATTCTAAAGTGCGAGTGCCATTTGTGTATATGATAACTGCAAAAAATCCTTTTTTCTTGGCATATTTTACAATATCTTCCATTGTATTTTCATTGTCATTCCAAATAAATGGTTCTCCGCCTTCTAAGTAAAGACATCTTCCGCCTTCAGAATAATATGAATCAATAACATTTACAGCTTCAATAAAACTCATGCTTGCTTGCTGCCTGTCAACTACTGTGCAATGTCGGCATCTTAAGTTACATTTATTGTGAAGAACAAGTCCACAGATAAGTGGTTTGGTTTTTCCAAGAAACCAATAATTAATTAAATACCTTATTCCATAAATCATATGTTTCATAAGCACCGATTTATTTTACTTACCATTTTTTACCAAAATGCTTGTTAATTTTACTACCAGCTTTCTTGGCAAAAATCTAACAAGAAACACTTGCAGCTTATTACTCATTCCTGGCACAACAACTCTTTTGCCCTTCATCAATGAATTGTATCCAATTTTTGCTACTTCAGAAGCTTTCATAATTGGAAATAAAACTGACTCTTTCCTATCATCAAAATTCTGAAAATTTGTTTTCGTCCCGCTCGGGCATAAGGCTGTAACTGCAATTCCAAATTCTGCCACCTCCTCGGCAATAGCTTCCGAAAAACTCAGGACAAAGCTTTTAGCTGCACAATAAATAGCATTATTAGGGCCAGGTACAAAAGAACCGGTTGAGCAAATATTGAGAATTCCGCCTTTTTTAGATTTGCACATCTGCGGCAGTAACAACTTTGTAATCTTAGTATGATTTAGGCACTGCAATTGTACAAGTTCATGTTCCTTCTCCCACAATGTTTCAACAAAGGCTCCTTTCACATAGAAACCAGCATTATTGACAAGATAGTTAACATGAATTCCCTTTTCACTGACTAAGCCAAAAATTGCATCGGCTGCATTAGGATGGCTTAAATCCTGCGAAATTAGAACTGTTTCAACATTATAGTCAGCTTTTAGAATTTCAGCCAATTGCAATAATTTTTGATACTGTCTGGCAACAAGAATTAAATTATGACCATTTTTTGCAAATTGAAATGCTAATTCATAACCTATTCCACTTGATGCTCCAGTTATCAAAGTATAATTCATATATTTAAATAAAAATCTAAATATACGAAAATCAAACAAAATATCAAGTTTTCAATTCAACAACTAAAAAGCAGATATGGTTTTGAATTTACCATGGAAGATTAAGATGCTTCACTTCATTTTTATAAAAATCCTCTAACTTTTTAACGAGTTCTTTAGAAATTGGATTTTTAATGCTCTCCAAATTACTATCTAACTGTTCAATTGTGATATTCCCCGGAATAACAGTAGATACAGCATCATACGCCAGACAAAAAGAAATGGCTGTTTGTGCAAGATTATTTTGCTTGATTATATTTTTTACTTTTTCCGTCAAATCAGCTCTTATTTTAATATCCTTTCTCGACCATCGTTTTCTAATATCATCGAATGTACTATCAGAATTATATTTGCCTGAAAGCCATCCGGAATCGAGAGGGATTTTCGCAATAATACCGACATCTTGTTTTTTTGCTAAATCGAAGGCTCTTGCTGCATCCTGATGAAAAATATTGAAGAAAGCTTCTATAACTTTTGAATTTGTAGTTTTTATTAAAAGTTTCATTTCCTCGAAGGTATCCAAAGATGCTCCATAAGCTTTTATTTTTCCTTCGTCCATCAATTTTTCCAGAATTTCATAATGGTCATTGTCGTTGCCATCAAGGTATTCAATTGGCGGACTGTGTATTATGATTGAATCAATATAGTCAACTTGCAATCTTTTTAAGCTCCCTTCTAAAGATTCACGAATGTTATTTGAATTAAAGTTAATTTCTCCCTTTTCGCTACGACCGAATTTTGTATTGATTACTATTTTAGACCTGTCATAAATTTTCAAAGCTTTTCCGAGCCTTAATTCTCCGGTACCAAGACCATAAACTGGAGCAGTATCGAAAAAATTGACTCCTAATTCAATAGATTTATGTACCATGTATATAGCTTCTTTTTCAGTCATACTTTTCCATCCCGAATTTATGCCTAACTGCCATGCACCAAGACCAATTTCGGAAACTTTCGGTACATCATTTATGTATCTATTATATTTCATTATTGTCATTTTTTTAAGATTAAAATATTGGTACGCTAATAAAATTCATTTGTTAAAACGTAAAACCCTACTGCAATGCCCTCCTCGCTTTCAAAATATATTTTGCTTCATCTAATGGGCTAATTCCTTTATATTCTCTATGAACACCATGTTCATCGCTACACTCTTTGTAAGAATGAAAACGGGTTTTAATTTTAGCTTTCCCTCCCGACCTTGAACTTAGCCTAATTGGAAAATCCATTGATGTAGCAACAGGCACAAATCCCTCAAAAGAGAATTTACCATCATTAATATCAGGGCTTTCAAAACTTCCTCTCATTTGAATTATATCGCTTGATATTGCACCTAAAAGCCCCTCAGGAGCGGTAATTTTAAACCAAATATATGGCTCCAAAAATTTTGTTCCACTATTTATCAAACCATTCATTATTGCCATCGGTGTAGCTACAATAAAATCGCCCGGGCGAGAATGGACTTCATGATCTTCCCCCTCAATAAGTGTAATTTTTAAATCTGTTACTTCCCATCCTTTTGGCCCCTGCTTCAAGGCTTGCGGAATTGTTCTTTCTACTTCATTTTGATATTTTCTGTGAACATCGTCAACACTAAGTTTTGACTCATAAACAAGTCCGCTATTTGGCTCTCCGGGTTCAATTTGAAGTTTTATAATTGCCCAGCATGGTTTTGGCATCCAATATCTTGCAAATCCGACAGCATTATTTTTAGGCGATTCTTTGTAAATAACGGTGGGATCTTCAAATTTTGCTTTAACATTAAATCTGTTTTCTAAAACTCTCTCAAGTACTTCAATCTGTATCCACCCCATAATTTGAAGATTTAATTCCTTATCTTCTTTCAGCCATTCAAATTGTAGTGCAGGATCTTCTGCATCAAGAATTCTTAGTGCCTCTGCGAGTTTTGCATAATCATTTTCATTTATGGCTTTCACTTGAACTGTCAGCAGTGGACTATTTAACTTAACTTCTTTCTGAAAATTGGACTTTTTACCTAAAGTATCTCCCAGCTTTGCATCATTCAATCCTGTTAATGCAAGCACATCGCCGGCAAAACCAATAGATATATCCTTATATCCTCCTGATGCATATCTTTTAAGCTGATTAACTTTTTCAAGCTTATCTTGCGAACTATTAAAGATTTCATCTTTATTTGATATTTGTCCGCTAAAAATCCTTAGCCCAACAATTTTGCCTAATTTCTTATCATGATCGATCCTAAAAACTACAGCAGATAGATTATTTTCATCATTTATTTCCGACGTAGGTGTATATTTAACAACAGCGTTCAATAATTCTTCAATTCCAATTTGACTTTTTGCAACTCCCATCAACACAGGAAATATCTTAAATCCTTTAACAGCCTTAATCAATGAGTTGTTCAATTCATCAAAACTTATGTCCGCTTCTGAAATATAGCTCTCTAAAATTTCATCGTCATTATTTGCAATAATTTCCAATACATTTTCATCAATTTCAGTATCTTTCCAACAATTTAAAACATTAGCTTTTGCATCACCTTCATCGACAGCTTTCTGCAAAACAGCAATGTCAGAACATAAATCTTGTTTGATTTCTTGTATAACTTCTTCTGTATCAGCTCCTATTCTGTCAATTTTATTAATGAAAAAAATCGTTGGAATATTGTGCTGCTTTAGTGCCATCCATATATTTTCGGTATGTGCCTGAACACCTTCAACTGCCGAAACAACAAGTATTGCCAAATCTAAAACTCTGATTGATCGTTCCACTTCTGCAGAAAAATCAATATGTCCAGGAGTATCTATTAAGTTTATATTTGAATTTTGCCATCTTAAATTGGCAACTGCAGACTTCACTGATATACCTCGCTCTTTCTCAATATCGAGAAAATCTGTTTGGGATGTTCCATTATCAACACTTCCGGGGCTTTTTATGGCTCCAGCTTTATAAAGAAAACTCTCTGCAATAGTTGTCTTTCCTGCATCAACATGGGCTAAAATGCCTATATTTATTATATTTTTCCTCACCGAGCAAAGTTAAAAACTTTAAATCATACTCTACAATAGAAATTTTATTTTCATTGTTCGTAAAATCTATACCCATGTGATTTTTGAAATTCGCTGAAAATAAATTTCTTCATTATAATTAATATATATACTTTTGCCGCCCAAATTTGGAAATGATAATATGTTGAAATTTAATGAAATGGGTTTCAAACCCAACCTTTTGAAAGGTCTTGATGAGCTGGGATTTGTTAATCCTACACCTATACAAGAACAAGTAATCCCAATTTTTTTTGAAACAGAAAGCGACATTGTTGGCCTTGCGCAAACCGGCACAGGAAAAACTGCCGCTTTTGGTTTGCCAATTATTGAGCAAATTGATATTGAGAATAAATCCGTTCAGGCTTTGATATTATCGCCTACACGAGAACTTTGTATCCAGATTTCTAAGGATTTACAAAATTATTCGAAACATGTAAAAGGCATTGAAATAGTGTCGGTTTATGGTGGAGCAAGTATCGAAACTCAAATGAGAGCGCTTAAAAAAGGAGCACACATAATTGTTGCTACTCCTGGCAGAATGTTAGATTTAATTAAGCGAAGAGTTGCAAAAATTAATAACATTGATACTGTAGTTTTAGATGAGGCAGACGAAATGTTAGACATGGGATTTCGAGATGAATTAAATGGGATTTTGGAAAAAACTCCTGCTTTTAAAAGGACTTTACTTTTTTCGGCAACTATGCCAAAAGAAGTGGCTCGTATAGCCAAAAACTTTATGGACAGCCCTGTCGAAATTACTGTTGGAAAACAAAATGCCGGTGCCGAAAATGTCCGTCATGTATTTTATCAGGTTCATGCCCGCGACCGTTATATAGCACTCAAACGAATTGCAGATATTAACCCAAATATTTACGGAATTGTATTTTGCCGCACGAGAGCTGAAACCAAAGAAGTTGCCGAAAAGCTGATAAAAGACGGTTATAATGCCGATGCTCTTCATGGCGATCTTTCGCAAGCTCAGCGAGATCATGTTATGAAACGTTTCAGAGAAAAAACCTTACAAATGTTAGTAGCAACAGATGTTGCCGCCCGTGGAATTGATGTACAGGACATTTCTCACATTATCAACTACAATTTGCCTGACGAGCTCGAAACATATACTCACAGAAGTGGGCGTACCGGTCGTGCCGGGAAATCGGGGGTTTCTATTGCAATAGTGAATTATAGAGAAGTAACTAAAATTCCGACTATAGAAAAAATTGTTCAAAAGAAATTCGAAAGACTACTTGTTCCGACCGGAGCAGAAATATGTAAAAAACAACTTTTTAAGTTGATAGATCGAATGGAGAATGTAGTGGTTGATGAAGATCAGATAGCCCAATTTATGGATACTGTCAACAAAAAGCTGGAATGGCTGACTAAAGAACAAATCATCAAACGTTTTGTTTCACTCGAATTTAATCGATTTTTAGATTACTATAAAAACGCTCCAGACCTCAACAAAAAAGCAGAAGGCAAGGCAGAAAAAAGAGATAAAAAAGATGGTGGAGGCCGTGGAGATAGGAGCAATAGAAGAGGAAGTAGCGGTTTTTCCAGATTTTTTATAAATGTAGGGAAAAAAGATAAAGTTGAGCCCAAAAATATTATCGGAATGATTAACGATTATACCAAAGATAGAGATATTAATGTAGGTTCGATAGATATTAAAGATAGTTTTTCATTTTTCGAAGTAGGAGAAAAACATACTAAAAAAGTATTAAACTCTTTTCATGATGCAAAATATAAAGGTCGTAGTGTAAGAATTGAAATTGCTGAAAAAATTGATAATAATAAATGGAAAACTAAACGTAAGAAGAAATAGAAGTTTGTTTATATTCCGAACTTAATAAGGGCATTTTTAAGCTCATTGTTGCTTGGAGTGAGAGAAGTTTATAGTTAGCTTTTGAATTGCTTTTTTTATCTTTGAAATATTGAACACAGTGGAAAAAGCATATTCAGTAAATGTACACGAGTTGTGAATTGCTTTCATTTTGTATCTTTGAAATTATTGTTGTCCGGTTAAATCAATTTTTGTTATTATTTTTCATTTAACTATATGATAATCAAATTCTATTTTTTGTATTGTCAAAAGTAAGCCCCTTCCAATTCAGGGAATAAACTATTTCGATATTCAGCCCTCTTTTTTTCTACAATACTTACCCATGCCTTTTCAGGGTCATTCAGGAATTTATAGATATTGATATAATTCATCAAATGTTGCCTGACAATAGATGCAATATTTGAGAAAGACCAATTTCGTTTAAGTCTTGATTTTATTACACTTAGTAATAGATTTGCAATCATGCTAACCCATATTTGTATTTCAATAGCGTTTACATTGTCTCCCAGAAAATATTTTAAAGGAAAGTTTTGTTTAAGTTGTTTGAACAAAGTTTCGATTTGCCCTCGTTTTATCATTTGAAGGATTTGTCCAAAGATTGGCTGTCCGGTAAAAATTGTACGTTGTTCATATAATTTGCTCTTTGTGGTAATTGAGCAAAGATAATTAGGTGAGATAGTTTTTTACAACTATCTTACCTATTTTTTACCGGACAACAATATAAAAGAATATAAAAGAATATAAAAGAAATTCTATCATTTTCAGAAAAACTCATTCACTTTTGTCAAAATCGGATAAATTGATTTATTTTGAAGTTTTTTGGAAACAATAATCAAGATTATTATTAGTTATATTTTTTATTTAAATTTAAAATTATGAATAAACTATTTTTGACATTCTGCATACTTGGCATTTCGCTTGTTCAATTAGTGGCTCAACCAAACTGGAAATTTGTAAATACCGGCGAAAACCATACTATTTTGGTTCATGAAACAACAAAAATCACAATTGATGGCAAGCTTATCTCGAAAGGTGATTATATTTCTGTTTTCTATGAAAAAAAGACAAAAGATGGAAAAATAGTTTTAGAAAATGCAGGTGGCACTGGTAAAGGTAGCGGAGATATAAACGACAGAAATGGAGTTATGTGGGAAGCCAAAACCACTGCTACTGCTGCATGGGGCACCAAAGAAGGTCAAAACAATGGTTTTGCAAAAGGCGAAAAGTTTAAATGGAGAATTTATAGAGCTTCGGACGGCAAAACTTTCGATGCAGTTGCCACATATATTACAGATCATAGAATTCCAGACGAAGGAAAATATAAAAAAGATGGAATTAGTAGATTAGGAACTTTAAAAGCTGTTTCTAAAAAGTAGGATTTGGCTGACAGGCTTAAGTCTGTGATCAGCAATTTTCAATATTCAATTCATCAATAAATTGAAAATTGATAATACTGTCTTAAATGTTGAGCATCTTTCGTTAATAATCAAAAGCAGTTTACACTTTTCTCTGTGCAACTTTGTGTTTCCTCCGTGTTTCTTTGTGTTATAGTTATTTCACAAAGCTACTTAAAGAAAGAACAAAGGCACGCAAAGTGAATAATACCGAATGTTTTTCTAAATCAATTCTCAGAGTTTTTTCAATAACTTATATCTATCCAATGATAACTATTCATATCGTAAGGCATTTATCGGATCTAATTTAGATGCTTTTACAGCCGGGATATAACCAGATAAAATGCCTACAATAAAGCATATTGCAATTCCAAAACTTATCCAAACCCACGGGATATAAAAATTACTATCCATAAGCATAGTTACAATATTTCCTGCGACTATTCCTAAGATTATTCCAAATATTCCTCCAAGCTGACCAATTATTATTGCTTCAAGCAAAAACTGTTGCTTAATGGTAACCGATTTTGCTCCAATTGCTTTTCTGGTGCCAATTTCGCGTGTGCGTTCCGATACCGAAACCAGCATAATATTCATCAAGCCAATTACTGCTCCAAGCAGAGTAATTACTCCAATTATAGTTGCCGAAAGAGTAATAAATTTTACATCCTCAAAAAAGGTGTTGAGCAATTGATCCATTTTTTCAATTCTGAAATTATCTTCCTCGTCAAGCTCAAGTTTTCTAATTTTTCTGAAACATCCTCTGGCTTCACCGACTGCAATATCCAGTAACTTTTCATTTTTCGGAGCTACTTTGATAGTGAAATCCATGTTTGGCCTCGAAAAATATTGCCTTACATTAGTGATAGGTAGTAGGCAAATTTTATCTTCATTTCCTCCAAAAGTACTGCCCTTCTCTGTCAAAACACCTATTACTTTATATTTGCCGTTTCCAATTGTAATAATCTTATCGAGTGGATCTGTATTTTTCCCAAAAATATTTCTTGCCAATTCGCTGCCAATAATTGTAACATTCCTATTCATCTCAATGTCTTGAACAGTAAAATTTCTACCCAACCAAATTTCTCTGCCAGCAGTTTGAATATAGTTTTCATCGGTGCCATTTACCCGGATATTTGGATCGGTTTTTTTCGACTCATATTTTACGGTTGCAACATAAGATGCCCATGTATAAATCGAAACATTAGATGGAAAATTGTATTCAGATTTAAATCGAATTGCATCTTTATATGAGATATATAAATACGATCTCGATTTTTTTGTTTTTTGTTTTTGATTCGTATTTCCTTGATAATATGTGTATCGCTTTTCAATAGAAAAAGTATTGGTGCCCATGCTTGCAAACTGATTGCTTAGCATAAATTTCATTGCATCGATAGTAGTAAGAATCCCAACAAGGGCAGTAATTCCTACAGCAATAATACATATTGTTAAAATTGTTCTAAGCAAGTTCGACCTAATTGATTGAAAAGCAATTTTAATATTCTCGAATAGTAAAAATCTGTTTACCATATATTTATGATTTATTGAGATAAATATTGTGCTGAAATTTTTGTTAGTTCAAGTAAATTAGCATTTAACATTTCAGAATAGCCCATACAATTCCGCTTCAATTTTATCAATTACACCTCTCAAATCTTCAGGCTTATTAAAGTAATCTGTATGATTAGCATCAACAATCAAGACTTTTCCTAAATTGTATCCTTCTATCCAGGCTTCGTATCTTTCATTTAATCTTTTCAGATAGTCTAATCTCAATGTGTTTTCGTAGTCTCTGCCTCGTTTCTGAATTTGATTTACTAATGTTGGAATACTTGCACGCAAATAAATTAATAAATCGGGGGCTTGAATTAGCGAAACCATCATTTTGAACAATGATTGGTAATTCTCGAAATCACGAGTGTGCATCAGTCCCATTGAATGAAGATTTGGGGCAAAAATATAAGCATCTTCATATATAGTTCTATCTTGAACAACGACCTTTCCTTTTTGGCGAATTTCCAAAATTTGATTGAATCTGCTATTTAAAAAATAGATTTGCAAATTGAAAGACCACCGTTTCATATCGTCGTAAAAATCTGTCAAATATGGATTTTCTTCTACGTCTTCGAAGTGAGCTTCCCATTTGTAATGTTTTGCTAACAATCGGGTTAATGTTGTTTTTCCCGAACCTATATTTCCTGCAATTGCTACGTGCATAATTTCTTATTATTAAATTTTATAAAATTAGAAAGGGTTTGAAATTATTAGTTTTTTTGAAAATAGTTTTTGTTTGTTGGTAATGTGTAAAATATAAACTCCATTTGATACAAACGACACATTTATTGTTTTCAATAACTCATTTTTTGAACCAAGCAACTCTTCCTGATATACTATTTCCCCATACAAATTAAAAATTGAAATTTGAGTTTGACCTTCAAAACCTGAAAAGTTTATATTGAATATTCCATTATTAATATTTGGAAATATTTGGAAATCGAAATTCTGATTTGAATTTGAAATTCCAAGGCAAAGTTCAAAAGTGATAGTTATTTCATCAGAATTTTCACAGCCGTTTGAATCTACAACAGTTACAAAAAAGGTTTCTGTTCCTAGACCAAAAACATTCGAATCGATAGTTAAATATTGATCGAATGAAATTTCTAGGCCTGTTGAATTTGACCAAACATAAGAAGCTCCTGCATTTTCAGCATTAAGTATAACACTTTCTGTCAAACAAAGAATTGTATCGCTACCTAAATTAATTTGCGGAACAGCAGAAATTTCAACTATCAAAGGATCGGAAATGTTTCCTTCGCCAACTGAATTGATACCTTTTACGTAAATTTCAGCAGTTCCTGTGAAAAGGTTATCCCAATCGATTGTTGCTTCAGGTCCAAATCCGAAAATTGTTCCGGCAGTTGAAGGAATTAGTTCCCAAATATAGTCGGTAGCGTTAAAAGAACCGGCAGTTTCATAAATAAAGTTATCTGGATTTTGGCAAAAATGAGTTGCACCTGATGGTGTTGCAGCTTGTGTTGGCAAAGGATCTACAGTGAGAGCTTTTATACAAAAATTGGCTGTTTCGTCAATTTCAAATAAATCTTTCCACTGACTAGCTGAACGATAGTAACTTTCGTTAGCTTCAGCCCTGGATTCAACAATAACTCTTTGCGATGAGCCCAACAAAACCGGAACATCTGATGTTTGATCGTAAGGATGTCCTCCATTGGAAAATTTCACATAAACATAAAATTCTTGTCCGGGATTTAATATAACAACTGAACTTATATCAATTGTATGAAATCCTGTATGCTCAATGAGGCCGCTATCTAACGACAAAGTATCGCTAAGTTCGGTTTGAAAATTTCCATAAACTATTGCAACATAATCTACGTTATCTTGTGCAGTGAAAAAGCTTATTGACTTAATAGCCTCCTGAGAATCTGCTGTAAAAGCATTAAAAGCCTCGCTTACAGTAGTTTTTGTTGCCCGCCATCCATGATAATCGTGGTAATATATTTTTTTATAATTATACAATTCAACTTCCTGAAAAGAAATTGCTCCCATTTCGGGATGATGCACTGCATGTTTATCGTAGTAGGAAATCCAAAAATATCCATCGTTTCCCCAGGCTTCTCCCCAACTATTTTTGCACAACCATGCTCCCGGATTTGGTGCTTGAGTAACAAGTGTATCGTTCCAACCAATTATTGCTATTGCATGGTTGGGTTCTAATTGGGATGAACTTGGTTGATAATGAATAAAATCGTTATTGATGAAACCTCCATTGTAGCACATACAAGTGCCCATAACTCCTTCGGTCATAATTTTTGTTTTTATCAAAACAATATTATTCAAGTTTGAATCCATCGAAAACCATTCAATTTCTCGTGGATAATATATATGAAAAGTAGAGTCAAATCGTTCAGGTGGATTATTGTACGACTGTCCATCAATTTCGCGTACTGCACCTTCTCCACGCGACAAATATGCAGAAGTTACACGATAATCTCCACCGAAATGAACTGTCAGCCCGCCAGTTGAAGGATAAATGTCATCGTTTTGGAAATCGTTGAAACCATTCCACCAGTCTAAATGATATTCGGCAAGATTTGGCTCGCCAGTATCTCCTACTGCCTCCCAAACGCCCGATATCATCAGATTTCCTTCAATTGCAGCCATAGCACCATGTGTCCAACATGTTCCCCCTTCCTGACTTTTTACCGATGTAACAAAATTTGTAGTATTGAAATTTCTTAAATCGAAAACATCAGGAATAACTTGTGCCTGAATTAATCCGAAAACAAGAAAAGTAAGCAAAGACAATATATATTTTTTCATAGCATATATCTAAAAGACAAGAACATTCCTACATTTTATATTATGACAAATTTATCAATTAATTTTTAGTTCGTCTAAAATTCAAAAAATATTATTACATAAAATTCAATATTCATTTGCATATATTGTTATATATTAGATATATACGGTAGTTTATATAATTTTTTTATTTTTTTTCGATAAGAATACAATAATAAACTAACAAAATAGTTTTGTAACTAAACATTTAGTTATACTTTTGTGCAGAAATTAAAATTGATTTTTTGAAAATATGAAGGAACTTACAAAAGCAGAGGAACAAGTGATGCAAATTCTTTGGGAAATAGAAAAAGGTTTTGTGAAAGACATAATTGAAAAACTCCCAAAACCAAAACCAGCTTATAATACAATTTCAACAATAGTCAGGATTTTAGAAAGAAAAGGCGTTGTTGGCTATAAGGCTTATGGAAAAACTCACGAATATTTTCCATTGATCAGCAAAAAAGAATATTCAAAAGAGTATCTCGGTTCGTTTGTTAAGAGCTATTTTAGCAATTCGTATAAACAAATGGTTTCATTTTTTGCCAACGAATCAAAGCTAAATATCAACGAATTAGAGGAAATTCAAAAAATTATAAATAATCATATTCAAAAACAAAAATCATAAAATTATGGATTCAATATTTCAATATATTTTTCAGTCGTTCCTTAGTTTTGCGTGTTTATATTTGATTTATTTCATTCTTTTGAAAAATGAGACATTTTTTCGACTCAACAGATATTATTTGTTAATATCTGCAGTTATCTCATTATTAATTCCTTTTGCGAAATTTGAATTTGCACAGACAGTTTCTCAAAACTCTATCTCGTATTTGCTTGATACTGTTGAATTTGCAGATAATAAAATTGAGAACTTGTTGCCGGTTCATTTCCAATTGTCGAATATTTTACTTTATATATATTTAATTGGAGTAACTTTTTATACAACGAAATTTCTATATCAATTTTACAGAATTTATAAGATGATCAGCAAATTTCAAGTAGTAAAATCGAATGGACTTAAATTAGTTTTTACAAATTCTGAATATCTGAATTTCTCATTTTTCAATATAATTTTCTTGAACAATTCTGACACAAAAAGCGAAGATGCTCAGAAAATTTTATCACACGAATTGGTTCATGTCAATCAAAAACATACTATTGATGCAATTTTCATTGAAGTATTGTCAATAATAATATGGTTTAATCCGATAATTTATTTATACAAAAATTCAATAAAAGAGGTTCATGAATATCTTGCCGACGATAATGTAATAAAAAACAGTAATATGTACAGCTATCAGGAACTTTTACTTTCGAAAGTTGTTGGTACACAATTCAATTTATTAACTAATTTTTTTAACAAATCACTAATCAAAAGGAGAATTATTATGATGACTAAACCAAGAAGTTCGAGTTTGGCAAAATTTAAAGTATTTTTTGCCATTCCAATGATTTTTATGCTAATGCTTGCTTTTTCGACTGCACCAAAGAAAGCTTATTCTCAGGAAAAGCAAGAGAAAATTGTCTTAAAAAGTGAGTCTAAACAATCTAAAGGAAATGAAGTTTATACGAAAGTAGATGTAATGCCGGAATTTTCAGGCGGAGCCAAAGCATTACGAAAATTTATTGCTACAAATGTAGTCTATCCCGAAATTGCAAGAAAAAAAGGAATTGTAGGGAAAGTTTACGTAAAATTTGTTGTGGATAAAAATGGTAATATTACGAAAGTGAAAATATCCAGAGGGGTAAATGAGATTATAGACAGAGAGGCATTGAGAGTTATAAATTCTATGCCAAAATGGAAACCCGGAAAACAAAATGGAAAAGCTGTAGATGTTGAGTTTACAATTCCTATAGATTTTAAACTTTCTGATAAAGAAAAATAGTTTTGCTTATTAAGTAAAAAAATAAAAAATGGAAGCTTTGAATTGGGCTTCCATTTTTTGTTTGAGATATAGCTTCTTTTTTTTAGAATTTAGTTTTAGCTTGGGCTAAATATAATACTGAAAGAATTTTTCTACCAGTGGTATTAAGAGTATAAGTTCCAGGGTTTAATACTGCAGGATCTACTCCTCCAACATCATTTAAATTATGTAATGCTTGAGTTACTTCTATTTTAAATGTGCCTTCAGTCATTCCAGGTGGCCATCTTGCTCTTGCTTCTGTAATCTCATGTGTTTGAGGATTATAAATTGTTGAATTAACTCCTGGACTTGGATTTCCTAATTTTTTCTGCATCCATAAATGTGGTGTTGTTGGTTCTGTGCTGCTTTCTTCAAATGGCATAGTTAAATAACAGTGTGGTATGCTTGTTAAATCTGCTTTTAATTCATCAAACCATAATTGTTGAGTTGCAGTTATTGAATCTCCTAATGCTACATCCCACCAAGCTGTTGCATTTGCATCTGCTGTACTGAACTTTCTTGTACCTGTATTTCCCATTGAAGTGTATGATGCATAACTCATCATGTTTGTCAACGGAAAATCATTCATTAAATTATAAACAAATATTGTATCATTGGTTTGAATTATAACTGGTGAACTTTGGTCATCAACTGCTCTTTGTTCAAATGCTTCTAATTGTCCTGGTCTTTTTAGGAATGTGTAGAATGAAGCTACTCCATAAAAACTTTCAATATCTCCGCTGTGGCTTCCATATATTTCATATGTTGATCCTGGATCCATTGTAACTGTTATTGTTCCATTTGCACTTGTAAGTGTTGAATAGCTGGATAAACCGTTTTTCTTATGATGTAAAGTGCTTGTTCCGTTTATTAATGTTGTATCTTCACTTGCTGATTTGAATATGAATGTTACTTGTGTGTTAGTCGGATTTTGTACATTCACACTCACATCTGCACTATCTGTTTCTATTGGGTTGCCATTATCTGATACTGAGTATTGGAAATTATCTGTTCCTGTAAATCCATTGTTTGGCAGGTATGTTGCTTCGCCTGTTGTAGGGTTTATGTTTGTGATTGCACCGTTGCTTGGTGCTTGTGTGATTGTTACTGAGTTTGGTACTAAATTGCCATCTGAATCATAGTCGTTTAATAATAAGTTTATTGTTACTGCTGTTTGATAAGGTGTTGTTGCTTGATCATTATTTGCTGTTGGTGGATTGTTTATTTGTGGTTCTACTGTTATGTATAGCATTGATGTGTCTGATAGGCTTGGGTTGCCATCGTCCCAGATTACGCATTCTAGGCTGTCTACTCCGCTGAATCCGCTTGGTGTTGTATAGTCAACGTTTCCGTTTCCGTCTGGAATTGCTGTTCCAAATACTGGCGCTTGTGTTATTTCTGTTAAGTTTGGCACTATACTTCCGTCTATGTCTGTGTCGTTTGTTGTTATTGGGATGCTTGTTGTTGAGTTATATAGAACTGTTGCAAAATCATTATTTGCTATTGGTGCATCATTCACATTTTGTATACTCATAAATACTATTGCAGTGTCTGAAAGTCCTAAACTATCTGTTACTCTGTATTCGAATTGGTCTGGTCCTGAGTAGTTTGCATTAGGTACATAGGTCATTTCGCCTGTTACAGGGTCAATGAATGTTACATCTCCATGGCTTGGTTGTTGTAATCCTGTTGTTTCAACGCTTCCCGGATCTATATTTCCTTCTGCATCGACATCGTTTCCTGTTACGTTTACAATTGCTGTTTCATCTTCATTCATTACTTGATAATCATCAATTGCACTTGGTGGAGTGTTTATCCAATAAAATAATGTATCAGCAAGTGTCATTTTAATATGGTATCCTTGCCCCTCCTGCATATTTACAATATTGTTCACGCCATATTGAGGCCAAAAAATCAACCCATTCCCACTTTTTACCATTATAACATTTACAAGTATTGGATTTAAGGCTAATTCAATAGATTTTTGATAATCGAGAAAATAGGCTATGATATTCCAGCCCTGGCTAATAAAAACAGATGTAGTTTGCGGATTTATACGAGACCCAAAAACTATTAGAGTATCTGCCTGCAATGTTTTAATCTGATAGCCTTCGCCAATCATATGATTACCTATCTGATTCACATTATATGTAGGCCAAAATACCAAGCCATCATCATTCTTCACAATTGAGATATTTTGAATTATTGATGCAAATATTGAATCCATAGAAGATTGGTCAGGATCAATAAAAGTGGAAACTATACTCCATCCAGTTGTGAATATTACTAGTTGTGAATCCGGAACAATCATGGATTGATTTTTCAAACTTGATTCAAAATCCACTACAAGATGTGCAAAAGATAGAAAAGGAAAAAGAAAGGGGACAAGAAAAAGTATAATTTTGTGTCTCATAATCAGTATTCATTTCAAAATTAAACAAATTATGACAAAAATATAAAATTTCCCCTTTAATCAAAATTAAAATCACTTCAAAACAATTCTCTCTTTAATATCGTTTGCAAGTTCTTTGCGAAGGGTAATTAGCTGAACTATTTTTTGTTGAATTACAATTATTTCCTCAACCTTATTTTTGTTTTGTGCCTCAATTCCTTGTTTCTGAACATCGTTTATCATTTCGTTCACTTTCTTAATTTTGTAGGTTAGGATAGTTTCAGGAATTTCGACATTGAGGTTCATCTCTTCGGTAGCAATATATAGTCCCGAACGTTTTTGCCAGAAATCGCTCAGGCTATGTTGTGTACTTAAAATTTCAGCAACTAAAGAATTTATCTTTGCATCTTGATGATTGATAAAATACTTCTCATTAATTTGCTGGTTTTTAGAATAATTAAGTTTAATTTCATTAAAAACAAAATTGTATAAAGTATTCTTAAAAATCAGGTCATCCTTAGTAATTTCATCGATAATAAATTGTGCAACACTGATTGAAATTTTCTCATCGTTTTCGGAATTCGAATTTATCGAGAATGTATTGTTGCCATATTTAAAAAGCAATGTTATGATTTTTTTCTCAATAGTTTCATAGCCATCCTCAATTTGCGATTGCAATTGCGATGGAGATGTTGTTTTTCTTCTTACAACATCAGATTCCCTAATAGGTGCAATTTTAGAATTTGCTTGTCGCCGAATATGTTTGTTAACCTCGGCATACAATAATTCTTCCTTAACATCTAAAAGAGTGCTACACTCCTTAATATATACCGAACGGGTGATTCTGGCAGGAATAACGGCTATTGATTGAACTATATTATCGATCAATCCGGCTACTTTCAAAGGATCGTTTTCGTTTCCTTTAAGCAACAAATTGGTTTTGAAAAGAATAAAATCTTTTTCGTTTTCAGCAATATATTTTTCAATTACCGATGAACTTTTGTTTTGCACAAAAGAATCGGGATCTTCGCCTTCCGGGAAAAGTAAAACTTTCGTATTTAATCCTTGTTCAAGAATCATATTTATTCCGCGAAGCGAGGCTTTAATTCCGGCTTCGTCTCCATCATACAGTATTGTGATATTTGGCGTAAAACGTTTTATAAGGCGAATTTGATCGTTAGTAAGCGATGTGCCCGACGAAGCCACAACATTTTCGATTCCTGCCTGATGCAGCGAAATTACATCTGTATAACCTTCAACCAAATAGCATTTATTCTCCTGAATCATCGATTTTTTTGCCTGAAATATTCCATAAAGAACTTTGCTTTTAGAATATAATTCTGTTTCAGGCGAGTTTATGTATTTAGCACTTTTTTTATCGCTTCGCAAAATTCTGCCACCAAAACCCAAAATTGTCCCCGATAAACTGTGAATAGGAAAAATAACACGGTCTCTGAATCTATCGGCTTGCCAATTTTCTTTTCTTATGACAAGTCCCGATTTTTCTAACAAATCAATTTTATAACCCTTGGAGACCGCTGTTTTAGCAAAATCGTCTTTTTTATCAAGACTATAACCTAATTGAAATTTTTCAATCACATTTTCATTGAAACCTCTTTCAATCAAATATTTAAGACCAATTGTTTTACCCTCGCTTGTTTCTGTGAGGTTTGCTGTAAAATATTTTTGTGCAAAAGAAGTAATTATTTGAAGGCTTTCTTTTTTGTTTTTTTCTTCAATTTCTTCCCTTGTGATTTCTCTCTCAACAATTTCGATATGATATTTTTTCGCCAAATATCTGAGAGCATCCCAATAATCAACATTTTCGTGTTCTCTGATAAAATGAACAGAATTTCCACCTTTTCCACAACCAAAGCATTTAAAAATATTTTTTGCTGGCGAAACGGTAAAAGATGGAGTTTTTTCGTTATGAAACGGGCACAGTCCTAAATAGTTAACTCCTCTTTTTTTTAAGTTAACAAAATCTTGAACCACCTCAACGATGTTGGCAGTTTCAAAAATTCGGGTGGCTGTGGAGTTGTCTATCATTTCTATTTTATATTTTTGATTGCCTATTTTTGATTGTCAATAATCAATATTCAATTATTAAAGGCTGCCAATCATTTTTTTCGGATCTACCCATTTGGTAAATTCATCATCGCTAAGAAAACCTAAGTCTAATGCAGCTTTGCGAAGAGTTGTATTTTCTGCATGAGCTTTTTTGGCAATTTTTGCAGCTTTTTCATAACCAATATGAGGATTTAGTGCTGTTACCAACATAAGAGAATTTTCAAGATTTTGTTTAATCACATCACTATTAGGCTCAATTCCAATTGCACAATTATTATTGAAGGAAACACAAGCATCGCCAATCAAACGTGCAGCTTGCAAAAAGTTATAAATCATCACAGGTTTGAAAACATTCAGCTCGAAATGTCCGTTCATTCCTCCAACTGTAATTGCTGCATCGTTACCAATTACCTGAGCACAAACCATTGTCAGCGCTTCAACTTGCGTAGGATTAACTTTTCCGGGCATAATAGATGAGCCGGGCTCGTTTGCCGGAATAATAATTTCACCAATTCCACTTCTTGGGCCCGAAGCCATCAAACGAATATCGTTGGCAATTTTCATTAAACTTGTAGCAACAGTTTTTAATGCTCCTGAAGCCTCAACTATTGCATCGTGAGCTGCCAGCGATTCAAATTTATTCTCTGCCGAAACAAAAGGAAATTCGGTAAAATCCGCTATTTTTTTTGCAACCAAATCGGCATATCCTGCCGGTGTATTAATTCCCGTTCCAACGGCAGTTCCGCCCAGAGCAAGCTCAGTGAGGTGCGCCAATGTATTTTTAATAGCTTTTAGTCCATGATCTAATTGGGAAACATAACCCGAAAATTCCTGTCCTAAAGTTAAAGGTGTTGCATCCATCCAATGTGTTCTTCCAATTTTTACAACATCTTTGAATGCTTCCGATTTCCCGGCAAGGGTATTTCTTAAAAGCTCTATTCCCGGAATCGTAGTTTCCAGTAACATTTTATATGCTGCAATGTGCATTGCCGTGGGGAAAGTGTCGTTCGACGATTGCGATTTGTTTACATCATCGTTCGGATGAATAAAATTTTTCCCTTCGCCAAGTTTTCCTCCTTTCAGAACATGTGCTCTGTTTGATACAACTTCATTTACATTCATATTCGACTGAGTTCCCGAACCTGTTTGCCAAACTACAAGCGGAAATTGGTCATCTAATTTTCCAGCAATAATTTCATCGCAAACTGCAGAAATGAGCTCAGCCTTTTCTTTAGGCAAAACGCCAAGTTCATGATTTGTCCAGGCTGCCGATTTTTTCAAATAGCCAAATGCCTTGACAATTTCTATAGGCATGGTGTTTCCACCAATCTTAAAATTCTCTTTTGAGCGTTGAGTTTGTGCACCCCAATATTTTTCGGCAGGTACTTGAACCTCGCCCATAGTGTCTTTTTCTACTCTATATTTCATATCATTATTTTAAAAAATCTTTTGGCAAAGATAGTTGTTTTGAATACAAATATGCCTATGAATTACTTGATTTGAAATCTCAATTTATTCATGATAATTATCGGAATTTTTAAAATGTATTAAGAGAATTTCATGACTATTATTGTGCTATTATTACTTTATTGGATATTGGTGTTTGACAAAACTGAAATGTAATTGATTTGGGGCATAGTGGTTGGGGGGCTGTGGTTTTCAGTTGAATGATATATGCAAATTTAAAAACCGATGGAAAGTATCTTAAAATAACTGTTTGAAATCTTATATCCTTGTTTTACTGTTATTTACAAGATTAGAAAATGTTCGATTTTTTTATCAATATTTTGAAATATTTAAATATTATTTAATTTTGGTTTTTAATATTATTTTTATTCCGAATATTATGTAATATTCGAAATCAAACATCTAAAATATTGTAATATGTATATAGACAATATTCCTAATGAATTTAAAGGCCAAAATGTTTTATATCACTATACTGAAGCATCTACTGCATTAGAATACATTCTTGCTGATGAACGATTAAAATTGTCGCCAAGGAAAAAGTCAGCAGATCCAATTGAGAATAGTGAAATTAACTATATTGTTTGTTCAAGTAGAAAAGATTTTAATACAAAAAATATAGACCATGAAAAAATAGACAAAATTATTACAGCTTCTAAAGAAAAAGAAGAGAGTTTAAAACAGATATGCTTTTGTGTTAACAAGGATGAAAAAAAATATGAATATTACCAAATAAGGCCACATGAGTATTATGGGTTTTTAAAACCTAGAATGTGGGATCAATATGGAGATAGATACAATGGTGTTTGTCTGGCATTTAATCAAACTGTTTTATCAGATAAAAATGCAGATATAGATCATGCAAGTAAAGTCAAATATCTACGGTATATTGACCTGCATCCAGGAATTAATGTTAAAATTGAAGAAGCCTTTTTAGGATGTTGGAACACAGAGGATTATGTTGTTAATTTTAAAGAATATATGAATACTAATGCTTTCAAGAAACATAGAGACTATATAAACGAAGATGAATTCAGGATTATCAAATATTCAAAAAAAGATTGCTATCTTTCTATAAAAGATTGCCTTTTGGGTATTGTTATATCCAGTAATCTATCAAGTTATCAAACGAAAACTTTTTACAAATATGCAATAGATTATAAAGTACCTATAGTGAGAATTCTTTGGGATAATTCGGACCTAAAATTTGATATTAAAAAAGGTTCTGATTTGGATAGCTTTATCTCAATTTAAGCAATTCTTATGCTAAGCTATTGTTGCTCGAATGTTTTAAACTTGCAGCAGAATGAGGGCATTGCCTTAGAGAACCTAAGTCAACAGCAAGAACTTCAGACAATGAGTGCCGGGTGGCTGAGGTTCTCGAAGGCACATTTTGCACCAAATTTGTTTTGTATTTGTTTCAACTTTGCCAAATTTTAGTATTTTGTAATAGAAAAAAAGCCTGCAAAAATGCAGGCTTTTTTTGTTTTCACATTGGCAATATTTTTTCAATATCATGTTTTATACATTTCTTCTAAATATTTTTCCAGCATTAGTTTAATTCGCTTAGTTACTTGATTCCCTTTATATGCACAATAGACAAGTGCTTTGTATTCGTCAGTTTTTATTGTATCTAAATGTTCAATTTTTTGAGTGTCAATATATTTCTGCATAATTTTCTCTGTAGAGAATTCTTTCAATTGACTAAAATATATAAATGTGTTCTTTCGAAAAGAAAATCCATTTTTCCCAATTACTTTATTGGCTGGAAAGTAATAACAATGCTTTGTTTCATTAAAAATACAACCACATTTTATATCTTTATGATTTACATACATTTGAGAAGAGGGAGGCTAATAACAATACAGTCTTTATCGTTATTAAGGGTATTTCTAAAAATGCAAACTCCTGCGTTGTTTCATAATTTTAACCCAAGTTGAGAACAATATTTTATATCTGCCTACATATGAGCATATTACGTTCATAGGATTCGTTTTTCGGGTACTACGGATTTTGTAATTTCAATATTTTCAACGAACTAAATTTCAAGTTGCAAAGTTAACA
>JABHKC010000024.1 GCA_018692315.1 Bacteroidota bacterium
CCTCAATTTTCCTCCCAAATTATAGATAGCTGGCTATCAGGGATTTTGGGTTTAGTTTTATAAATTAGCCCATATTTATTATCAAACAGATAATTAAAGATACCATCTGCCAAGGCATAGCTATAGAAAGAAGGGATCCCGAAGAAGCGTTTAGCAAAGATAAATATTTTCTCAAAAACTATTTTGAGTTTTAGATTTTTGCCAATATAAATTGTAACAAAATAAGCTATAGCATTGATAAGGACAACAATATTTCTGATAGATCGGATATTGAACAAATTGAACTTTGCAAAAATTGCAACAATCGACTTGATGAAGGATTTGTATTTTGTCCATACTGTGGAATTCAATAGGAATAATGATGAAAAAACCCATTAGACAATAAATAAAAGTAAAAATTTCAGCAATTCTGAAATAAAAAAAAGTCCCGTACTTCAATACGGGACTTTTCTGAAAAAAATCAAACTCAAAATCTGAATTCAAAATTTTTGGATTTTTTATGAAAATAATTGCAATTTAAAAATTCAACTTAGGAGTTAATATTACATGTTTCGTTAAATACAATTGTCTCTGACAGAACTCGTAACTCGTATTCACGCAACTCACAACAAAAATTCAACTTACTACCTGCGATTTAAAAATTAATATTTTACTAATTTATTGAGGTCTGAATATAGTTCTATGTTTAGTAAATCACTATGGATTTTTTATATCAGCTTTAGGGCCAAGATAGTACCACCAATTTAATACAGCACAAATGGCGTAGAAAGCCGCAAATCCATATAGAGCATATTCAGGAGTAGTCAGTTTCATTTGCTCCCCAAGAACTTTTGGAATAATGAATGCTCCATACGCAGCAACTGCTGAAGTCCATCCTAAAACAGGACCAGCTTGTTCTTTGTTAAATACCATTGCAATAGTTCGGAATGTTGAGCCATTGCCAATTCCTGTAGCTGCAAAAAGAATTATAAGGAGAATAAAAAATGGCATAAAAAAGTCTTGCGGTGTTTCAGAGTGATATGCCTGAGCCATATAATATGCAACACCAAGTGCTGCAAGTACCATTATAATTGATACTATCTGAGTGATTAAAGCACCACCAAATTTATCTGACAATTTTCCCCCAACCGGACGAATTAAGGCTCCAATAAACGGACCAGCCCAAGCAAACATAAATGCACTCGGTCCATCCGGATTTGATACATCGTGCATCCATTGCCCATCAGGTCCAAGAGTATGAATATATCCAAAAATGAATTTGATTGATAGTGGAACTGCTGCAGAAAATCCAATAAACGAACCAAATGTCATGGTATAAATGATTGTCATTACCCAAGTATGTTTGTTATCAAATATTGCGTATTGTCTTTTTAAATTTGATTTTATTTCTCCAGGAGATGCAAGTTTTAGAAGAAAAACTGTTAAGCCAATTATTATTGGAAGAATTACCCACTTGTTTTTCAATACATTACTCACAAATGCATTATCTCCCGGGTCTAAACCAATTGGTGGCGGTAGGATGAAAAATAAGCCTAATCCGGCAGTTAAAAATCCGAGAAAAAGTAACCATGAAATTCGTCCAAATGAAATAAGTGGATTTTTTAAGTTGGGTGTAACTGCTTCTGTTTTTATATTGTTCATACCAAACCAACCAAAAAATGCAAGCGGCACTAACCATAAAACCCAGACCCATCCGGCATTTGCAATCCATGTAGTCGATCCGGCGGCAATTCTCTTAAAAATTGTACCCGATGGTCCAGAAAGTTCTAATTCTACTCCGCTCAAAGAACCAAGCAATGGAACTGTCATCGCAAGAGGTATAAGTATTTGCATAGTTGTAACACCGAAATTTCCTAATCCGGCATTAAGCCCTAAAGATGTTCCTTGTACTCTTTTAGGATAAAAGAAACTAATATTACTCATGGAAGAGGCGAAATTTCCACCACCAAAACCAGAAAGAAAGGCAAGAAATTGAAATTGCCATAAGGGTGTTGAACTGTCTTGTAATGCTATTGCAGTGCCGATAGCTGGAATCAAAAGTAGGGCAGTAGTAAAAAAGATTGTATTTCTTCCGCCTGCCAATCTAATAAAAAAGGTACTTGGAATTCTCAGTGTTGCTCCAGTTAAGCCGGCAATTGCTGCAAGCGTAAGCATCATACTTTTGTTTGTTGCAGGATCGGGATCAAATATAAAACCTAAGTTAATCATCTGAACTCCGATAATTCCCCACATCAGCCAGACTGCGAACCCAACCAACAGACTTGGAATAGAAATCCACAGGTTTCGAGTAGCAATTTTTTTTCCTGTTGAATTCCAGAAATTTGCATCTTCAACATTCCAATCAGTAATATTAATATTCGACATAATTTATTTTTTTGTAAAATTTAATTCAAATTTTGTTGTATCCTTCTCGCACCAAAGAATTACAAATTTTCTTTGTTCACAATCACTCAGTTTGGGTACTAATCAAAACTATCTACAAATGCATTTTTGGGTTCTTTTAGCATTATAAAACAATATATGAGGCTAATCAAAGCACCGGCAGAAAGCATATATAAGAAAGATTTATCATCCATAAAATTGTATAAAAACAAATATGTTACAGCCCCAACATTACCAAAAGCTCCTGCCATACCGGCAATTCTTCCTGTCATTTCTTTTTTTATGGACGGAATCATTGCGAAAGTTGCACCTTCAGCACCTTGAACAAAGAAAGAAGCAAACATTGTAATTGCTACAGAAACAATCAACCAACCAATCGTGTTAAATTGTGGAAGTAGTGTAACTTCACCCTCTGCACCTATTGGTCCATATTTTGAAATAATCGCCATAAGAAAAAATCCAATTGAAATCCCTGCCATGTAAAGCAACATTGTATTCTTACGTTTTCCCATTTTATCGGAAATTAAACCTCCTAATGGACGAGCAACTAAATTCATAAAAGCAAATGAACCTGCAACTGCTCCTGCCATTGTTAAGGTCATAATACGAGATCCATCTTCATATAGTAAATTGCTGAAAACTTCATAAAAGAACATTGGAAGCATTGAAACGATAGCCAGTTCGGCACCAAAGTTTGCAAAATATGTAGTATTCAGTGCCCCAACACTTCCAAACGGGAATTTGTCTTTTTCCGGTACTCCAACTTTTAAGCGAGGAAGATTGGTTCTTACAATTCTTACAACATCGGCAAGATATACTGCTCCAAGTATTATCCAGGCTATCCAAACTTGAGCCCAACTTATCATATGTTCGGCATAAATCATTTGCTTATGTAAAACATACACAACCAGCCCAAGAGCACCATATAATGGTAATTCCCAAACGATATATTGCACTAAATCAAAATAGGATGAAACGGGCATTGCACCTCCACTTTTCTTCTTGATGGAAGGTTTTATTCCTTCAGGATAATCATTAACAATGAAGAAATATATTACACCGTATATTGCAGCTATTATGCTTGTAATTGCAAGAGACCAACGCCAGTCGCCCCCTAACATATTCACAGCTACAAAAGGAACCATTGCAGCTGCAGCTGCAGATCCAAAGTTTCCCCAGCCGGCATAAAAACCTTCGGCTCGACCAATATATTTAGGTGTAAACCAGTTTGCTGTCATTTTGATACCAATAACAAAACCGGCACCAATGGCACCAAGAGCTAATCTTGATAAAACTAATTGTGTAAAGTTATTCCCAAAAGCAAATGTTAAACCCGGGATTATCATGATTACCATTAGACCTGCAAATATTCGTCTTGGTCCATACTTGTCAATCAAACCTCCTACAATAATTCGTGCAGGTATTGTTAAAGCCACGTTTGTTACCAATAATGCTTTAACGTTCGATTTCGAAAGCCATTCAAACTGTTCTATCATTTTTGAAAGAACACCGGCCATATTGAACCATACAACAAATGTGAGAAAGAATGCTATCCAAGTAAGATGTAAAGTTCTTATACTCGGATCTTTAAAATTAATTAATGATGGTGCTATTTTGCTCATATAATAAAATATTTAATAAAAGTATTACAATTGAAAATGTATGTTTATAAAACCAAACAAATAATTAATTCCTGTCTAATTATTTTTAGGCCGTTTTCCAACATGTATTTCTCGTGAATTCCTGATTTTATTTTTATCCCAGTTCCAAATTACTCTTTGATAGCTTCTGAAGAAATACCTAAATGGATATACTAAAAAGTGAACAAATCTGGTAAAAGGAATTATTGCTAAAATTGTAAATGCTGAAATTGCATGAATCTGAATAAAAATTGGCATTGCTTCAAGAGCCGCAGTATCAGGCGATAATATAAACAGAGATTTTAAATAAGGTGTCATTGTAGATGCAAACCACGAAGTACCCCAACGATGGAAATATGCAACAATTAGTCCTGTAACAATCTGAACAAATAATACAATATAAACAACTACATCCATTTTTGAAGTTACAATTTGAATTCTTTTTGTTTGTAACCTTCTAATAATTAAAATAATTAATCCCCATAAGGCTGAAAGTGCAAACCCAAATGCAGCAATTTCAATTATCAAAAGTCGTAAATATTGTCCGTTCCATGCCAATACTGTTTCTGGGAAAAGAAAACCAATAAGATGTCCAAAAAATAAAAACATCAAACCCCAATGAAAAGGACGTACTCCTTTATAAAGGGTTCTCCCTTCAAGAAACTGCGATGACAATGAAGAGTATTCAAACTCTAATGATTGATACCTGTAAATTGTACCAATAATCATAATTAATATTGAGGCGTATGGCAGCCCTACAAAGAAGAAGTTACTCATAATCTTTATTATTTTATATTGTCATTTTTGTTAGCTATCCTACTTACTTTCGTGATTTGCAGGCATGTGGGTTGCAGTTAATATTTTTTAGAAAATTTGTTTTGTCATTATTTGTAACAACAAATTGCTTATAGTTAAGATCTTTAAAGTCTGTTTCCATAATATTCAAAAGCGTTACCAGATTTTTTCTGTAAACATTACTTTTGTCTTCAAAAGTTTTCAACATTTCTTTTAATGCTGGTATCATTATACTATAGCCTAATTCTTCTGCAAAATTTTTATCGGCAATTTTTGGCAACAACCTTAACATATTTGGTAAATGATCAGCAAGTTCAGAACCACAATCGCTTTTTGCCTTAATATGCTCATTTCTTAAATTAACAAGAAACTCCCCTCTTTTGTAATCTTCTCCAAAAAGTATATAACCTATATCAAGATAGCACAAAGCTTGGATATCAAAAGTTTTAATGTAGTATTCAGTTTGTTTTTCAACGGGTGTTTCTTCAACAAAGGATAAAAAAGCCTCAACATTTTCCTGATTTTCAGGATAGAGATTAATAATAGTTTCATTTATTTCACTAACCTTTTTTGCTAAATCTTGGTTGGGATAACTAAATAGAGACGCTAATGCTGAATAATGTTTCATTTATGTTGGGATATGTGATTTGAGATTTTAGTGTTTTAAATACAAATTTTTTATAATCCTCGCTCTGGTTTATTTAAAAAGCCAAAACCGGTATTACCTTTAACATCGCCAGTATCTTCAATTAGTTCCATTGCTTCTTCACGGTGTGCTTCCGGTATAATAAACCGTTGTTCAAATTTTGCTAATGAAGTCAACCTAAAAATTGCATCGGCCATTTCGGTATCAATATTTGAAGCTCTTAGAGCTTCTACAGCTTCATTTTTGTCAATATCTCCAACTGTTACATCTCTACGATGAATTCTTACTGCTTGCAATTTTCTTAATACTTCTTTTATTTTTTCGGTATCACCGGCAGTAAACAGGCTCGCCAAATATTTTAGAGGAGGTCTTGTATCTTCAGCTTTTCCCCAAAGAGAATCAGTTGTACTATCATATGTATTACCCTTTGTACTTGCCATTGTTGGCAATAGTGGGGGTACATAAAATAAATTTGGTAATGTTCGGTATTCAGGGTGCAGAGGTAGTGCAATTCCCCATTTTTTCACAAACTTATAAACAGGCGAATTCTGAGCTGCATCAATTGTTGAATCAGCAATACCATTCTTTTTTGCAGCAGCTATTACTGTTGGATCAAATGGATCTAAATAAATATCTAATTGTTTTTCAACTAAATCTTTATTTTCACATGAAGCAATTTCTTCTATTCTGTCAGCATCATAAAGCATAACTCCAAGATAACGAATTCTACCAACACATGTGTGCATACAAGCTGGTGCTTGCCCGGTTTCGACTCTAGGAAAACAAAGAATACATTTTTCTGATTTTCCAGTATTCCAATTATAATAACTTTTTTTATAAGGACAAGCTGTTACGCACATTCTCCACGCACGACAACGTTTTTGATTTATAAGAACAATTCCGTCTTCACCTCTTTTGTAAATTGCTCCGGAAGGGCAAGATGCTACACAAGCAGGATTAAGGCAATGGTTGCATATCCTTGGCAGATAAAACATTACCATCCTTTCTAATTGGAACATTGTCTTTTTTTCTTCTTCGGTCAAATCCTGTAGGTTTGTGTCTTGTCGGGCATAGTCAATCGAACCACTGAGATCATCATCCCAATTTGGACCTGCTTTTACGTCAATAGGGTCGCCGGTAACTAATGAAACTGTCCGTGCCACAGGTTGGTCATCACCTTCAGGTGCCTCAAAAAGATTTGAATATTTATAGGTCCATGGTTCATAATAATCATCCAGAACTGGGAGATTAGGATTATGAAAAATTTTATTCATTCCCTTTACTTTACCTGCACCAATTAAATCGACCGATTCGCCTTTTTTCTTCCAACCACCTTTGTAGATTTCCTGATCCTCCCACTTCATAGGATAACCTGTTCCCGGTTTTGTTTCAACATTATTCCACCACATATATTCAGCTCCTTTTCTATCAGTCCAAATATTTTTACATGCAATTGAACAAGTATGACAACCAATGCACTTATCCATATGGAATACCATTGATATTTGTGATCTTACGTCCATCTGTTATTTTTTTTTTAAAATATAAAATAGTCAATAATAATATTCAATTAATGGTCTTCAATAACAACTTTTTCCATTTTTTGAACAACAACATGAGTATCCCGATTTACACCAACCGGTCCCCAATAATTAAAATGATAAGTAAATTGACCGTAGCCTCCAAGAAGTAAATTTGGTTTCAAGTGAACTCGTGTTAAACTATTATGTCCACCACCACGGCGGTTTCCCCTGACTTGCGATTTTGCAAGTTGATAAGTACGTTCCGGTGAATGATAAACTATGCAAACACCTTTTGGAATTCGTGCACTTACGCAAGCTCTTGTGCAATACACTCCATTATCATTGTGAACTTCAACATAATCGTTATCTTTAATTCCCATTTCTTCAGCATCAATTTCACTCAACCAACATGGTTCTGTACCTCTCGACAAGGATAGCATTCGTAATGTATCTCCGTATGTTGAGTGAATATGCCATTTACCGTGAGGTGTAAGTACATTTAGAACTCTCGCCTTATCTTCAACTACGGTTTGCCGTAATTCTCCATAAACCTCAGGTTTTGGTGAGGGTTTATATGTTGGCAAATGTTCTCCGAATTTAATATAACCTTCATGATCTAAATAAAAATGCTGACGACCTGTTAAAGTTCTCCATGGAACTAAACGTTCAATATTGTAAGTATAAGCTGAATAAGCTCTTCCGTCATTCATTAATCCGGACCATAATGGTGAGTTATTGTATCGTTTAGGTTGTGCTTGCAGGTTTTTGTATGTCAATTTTACATCTTTGCTACCTTCACCTAAATCTCTAAGTTTCAACCCTGTGCGTTTCTCTGCATTTTCGTATGCCCTATCGCTTAAAACACCATTTGTAAGTGAAGAAAGGTGAAGTACTGCCTCAACTGCTTCTACATCGTCTTTTAGAGAAGGATAAATTTCTCCATCAATTTTTTGAATATGGTCTGGTTCTTTGAGCATCATATCATAATAATCTCCACATTGATAGGGATTACCATGTGCTCCTAAACCATTTTTTATATTTCTGCCAAGACTGATATATTTCTCATAAATTTTTGTATAATCTCTTTCTACAATAGCAAGATTGTGCATTGTTTTGCCTGGTATAGGTTCACATTCACCCTTGCTCCAATCTTTTATTTCTGTTTGAGAAATTTCGCCGGGAGTGTCGTGTAAAATTGGCACATTTACAAGATCTTTTACCGGTGAAGGAATATGCTCTTTTGCTAATTCACTTGTAGCACGTGCAATTTCTTTAAAAATTTGCCAATCGCTTTTTGCTTCCCAAACCGGATTGATAGCTGCAGATAATGGATGAATAAATGAGTGCATATCTGTACTATTCAAATCGGCCTTTTCGTACCACGAGGCTGCTGGGAGTACGATATCTGAATAAAGTGCCGAAGTATCCATTCTGAAGTTTAAATCTACAACTAAATCCATTTTTCCTTCAGGATTGTCATCTGTCCATTCTATATCTTTTACGAATTTATCTGCAACCTCGTCTGCTATAGTATTGTTATGTGTTCCAAGATAATGTTTTAAAAAGAATTCATGTCCTTTTGAACTTGAGTTTATTGCATTTCCTCTCCAAATATACCACACTCGCGGAAAACTTTTTTCATTATCCGGTTTAGCAACAGCATGGATTAATTCTTTGCTTTTTAGTTTTTCAACAACATATTTTTTAATATCATCGTCGTTTTTTGCACCCGATTTTTCGGCATCGGTAATAATATCAAGACTATTTTTTGTATATTGAGGATAAAATGGCATCCATCCGTTTCTCACAGCTTTAACAATATGATCAGCTGTATGTTGTTTCGAAAAATCGTTTTCCGGAACAGTATTATAGTCAGCTTGATTTCCGTCATATCTCCATTGGTTTGAATTAATATAGTGCCAAATAGGAGCTTGTTGAAGTCTTACTGCAGATTGCCAATCTTTTGCGGACATAATTGCTGACCATGAATCCATCGGGGCAAGTTTTTCTTGTCCCACATAATGATTCATTCCTCCTCCGTTTACTCCAATACTTCCTGTTAGCATAAGTGCCATAGTCCCTGCTCGGTATATCAAATTATTGTGATACCAGTGATTAATACCAGCACCAATTATAATCATACACTTACCGTTAGTAGCTTCAGCAGTTCTTGCCCATTCACGTGCAAACTGAAGAATAGTATTTCTTCCAATTCCTGTAAATATTTCTTGCCATGCCGGTGTATATGCAGTATTTTTATCATCATAAGATTCTGGGTAACTCCCTGCAAGACCTCTGTCAATTCCGTATTGTCCCATTATCAAATCATAAACAGTAGTAACAGGTACTTTTCCTCTTATCGTATCTACAAATTTTACTGGTACTCCTCGTTCTTCTTTTACACCAAGTCCAAATTCGGTAAATTCAACTTGCAATACTTCGTCGTTGTTTTCAATCAAAGATAGAATTGGATCGTATGAAGTACCATCTTCTGCGTCTTCAAATTTCATATTCCATTTGCCAGGCTTGCTATCCCACCTGTGCCCAGAACTTCCTCCGGGGCAAACAAAATTTCCTGTTGCAGAATCAATGTTTAGGAATTTCCAATCGCCATTCTCAATATTTTTGTATTTTTCTATCTGGTTAGCCCGCAACATTTTAGCAGGAACAAATTTGCCATTTTCTTCAACTAATTCAACAAGAAACGGACTATCAGTATATTTTTTTGTATAATCAATAAAATAAGGAGTTTTTTTATCAACATGGTATTCTTTGAGAATTACATGGGTAACAGCCATCCAGTATGCACCATCTTGACCGGCATGAATTGGAATCCATTGATCGGAATATTTTGCCACCATATTAAAGTCCGGAGACATTACAACTGTTTTTGTTCCATTGTGTCGGGCTTCAGAAAAGAAGTGTACATCAGGTGTTCTAGTCATTCCAAGATTGGCACCCATCGCTACAATGAATTTTGAATTATACCAGTCTGCACTTTCTCCAACATCTGTTTGTTCTCCCCAAATTTCTGGAAATGAGTTTGGAAGATCACAATACCAATCATAAAAACTGAGATTTATTCCACCCATAAGTTGTAAAAATCGCGAACCTGCAGCATAGCTTAGCATTGACATTGCAGGAATTGGAGAAAAACCAGTAATTCTATCAGGTCCATATCTTTTTACTGTAGATATATTAGAAGCTGCCATCAATTCAAGTGCTTCATCCCATGATACTCTTCGGAATCCTCCTTTACCTCTTGCTTTTTGATATCTTTTTCTTTTTTCAGGATCGTTTTGAATATTTTCCCATGCTTTTACGGCATCGCCTGTTTTTTCTTTTTCTGCTTTAAATAAATCAAGAAGAGCTCCACGCATCAATGGATATTTTACACGAATTGGACTGTATAAGTACCAAGAAAATGAAATTCCACGCTGGCAACCTCTTGGTTCATAAGGAGGTAATGAACTTTCTAATTCTGGATAATCTATGGCTTGTGTTTCCCATACAACTATTCCATCTTTTACATGAATATTCCAACTACATCCGCCGGTACAGTTTACTCCGTGTGTACTACGAACAACTTTATCGTGTTGCCATCTGTTTCTGTAAAATTCTTCCCATTTTCTTAAATCCGGTCTAATTAAATCTTGTATCCAACTCATTTATAAAAGGTGTTTAAATTTTTGTCAAAATTGATATTTTCAAAATTCTCTTTCAAAAATTTTATAATTATGAACTTCTTATTTGACGACTAAATATTTCGTCTCTCACTCCAGCTTTTTTTGTGTTTTTCCAAAACAGATTAATAACTGCAAGAATTACTACAAAGAAAATTGCTCCAAATAGGAAGAACATTCCTTTGAACTGCCCGGGAGAATGGTATAATTGCTCTTCTTTTGTTGTTTTAAGAAATAATTCAAGATTTGCATGCTCTTCAACTGTAAGAGGTGAATTACTATATGAATTTATCATAGCCGGCATGCTTGTTTCCATTGATGCAACAACTCCTTCAACATAGGATGTTGATAAATCCATTGCCATAAGTCCTCCAAAAGACACTTCATTATGACGTATGTTATGACATGAGAGACAACTAGGACCTCCATTAATTAATGCCAATTCGCCTGTGAACATTTGCCTTCCCTTTTCAGCATCAGGTTTAAATATCAACGATTCTTTTCCTGAACCTTCTTCACTACTACTATTTTCAGAAGCTCCTCCGCTTGCAATATAATCAAGCATTGCTTGAATTTCTGCTACAGAATTTGAATGTGATGGCATCGGTTTTTTCTTAAATTCTTCAAAAATTGCAACAGCATCAGCATCTCCCGAAGCAATTAAATCTTTTGAAGATTTGATAAATTTAACTATCCAGTCGAAATCTCTTTTTGAAGTAACACCAGATAAATCTGGTCCAACTTTGATTCCTCCGCCTATCGTATGACAAGCTTGGCAATGCTTTTTGTAAAGTGCAGCACCGTCTTGAGCATATGTAGTAGCTGCTAAGAACAAAAATGATGCAATAAATGAAGCTATGTATTTCATATAAAATATAGTTTTATTTTTTGATTTAATGTAATTCGTGCATTAAGCTTTCTTCAATATATGGATGATTTTCGGGTATCAGTTTTGCTTTACTCAATGTTCTTGAAACTGCAAAAATAAACAATCCCAAGAACCCTAAGAACATGCCTATTTCAACAAAACCTATAGAATTAATACCCATAGGTGAGGATTCTGAAATTGTTGAGCCGGGCATAACTTGTAAATATAAATCAACCCACATTCCAATCATTAAAACTACAGCAGTAATTAAAAGTGCATTTATGTTTTTTGCAATTTTGTTTAACATTAAAAATAAGAATGGAAATAACCAATTAAGAATAACATTTACATAGAAAAGTACTTTCCATTCACCACTAATTCTTGTTTGATAGTAAAAAGTTTCTTCAGGCATGTTTGCATACCAAATTAATAGAAATTGCGAAAACCACATATATGCCCAAATAATTCCGAGAATGAACATATATTTTGACAAATCATGTAAATGAGATTTATTCAACATAGGAAAATGTCCTTGTTTATGTAACAGAATTACTATCAATGCTAATATTGCTGAGCCATGCAAAAATGCTGACACAAGATTCTTAATAGCAAATATAGTACTGAACCAATGAGCATCTATCGACATTATCCAATCAAATGTTCCAAAGCTAAATGTTACAGCTAGAGCAAAAATGAATACTTTTGAATAGAATTCACTTTTGTGAAAATATTCCATTCCTCCAATCAAATCTTCTTTTAATGAAAATTTTCGTAACAAAGCAATTAAGACAATCCAAACTGCGAAAATGATCAAATATCTTATTATAAAAAATGGAGTATTCAGATAAGGTGATTTGTGTTTTAGTAATGCGTCAGCTTCAACTGCATCGTGGTGTGACCAGTGGTATATTGAATGTGCCCCAAAAAGCACAAAAATAAATAAAAGTACTGCTGCATAAGGAATATAGCTTCCCATAGCTTCTGCAATTCTTTTAAACATTGACGACCAGCCGGATTGAGTAATATATTGAATTGCCATGAAGAAAGTAGCTCCTATCGCAAGAGATATGAAATAATAGTTGTTTATCAAATAGTTTGCCCAAGTTCTTTGAGGATTTGACAAAAACCCTACGATTATAGCCGCAATACCGATAAGGACAAGGATAATTGAAGCTATCCTTAATTTTGGTGATACTGTATATGCTTTATCCATTTTCAAATTTTTGTATTCAATGAATTACCTTTATAGTATAAAAAGTTTAACAACTTAGAAGGGTCGCTATTTTTCTAATTTGTTTTTTATATAACTTACAACTTTCCATCTATCTTCGGGTTTTATTTGTGCACTATGCGAGCCCATAAATCCCGAAACTGAACCCATTGTGATAACATGAAATATCTCTCCATCGGGTTTGTTTTGTACAAAATCATCAACTAGTGAGGTAACTTCTGTGTTGAATTTTCTGGAAGTTACTAAATGTCCGTCACCTTTTCCTGTTTCGCCGTGACACATTGCACAATTTATTTTGTAGATTTCTTGTGCTTCTATATAATCTTGTTCGGTAGGCAACAATGGGTTTTTCAAATTAATACCAGCCATAACTTGTCCAGAATCTGTTCTTTGATATTGATATGGAATTGCTCCTCTTGCGATTGTTCCGGCAACTGGTGGCTGAGCAGTTTTTCCATCTGTAAAATTCGGATTAATGGAGTAATATTCATAGGCTTCGGAAGGTGCCATATCGTTAAAATATGTATATCCTGGATGATTCCTATTATCATGATTACAGGATGAAAAAATCAAAAGCATTGAAAGAACTACTAATATTGTCGAATTTCTGAATTTATTTTGCATAAGAAGTTTAGCTTTAAATATTTTCAATATTTTCTTTTTCTCCGGTTTCTATTGCTCCATTTTCGAATAAAACAGAATTTATTCTATTTGTTTCTTCTTTCGACATATCTTCAGGTTTTTCAATAACAATTACAAATTTGTCGTCTGTAATATCGTTATGAACAACAACTGCTTCTTTGCCTGGTCCAAGTTTTTGTCTGATAAAAAAAGTACCAAGTGATAAAACAATTCCAACATTGATAGTCATAACAAACAGAATAATTATAAACGAAAGTGTATTATTTGGTTTTCCGCCTATTACAATTGGAATGTCAATAACAGAAGTCCAATACAAAAAAGCATAAGTTAATGAAATACCAAATACTCCATATATGAATGCAGCATATGGCATTCTAGTTTTTAGTCCCATTTCATGAAAAACTTCGTGAATTGGATATGGAGTAAAGACATTTTTGATTTTTATTCCGGCAGACTTTATTTTTTTCATCGCCTCAAGGAAAATATCTTCCTCATCGAAAACTCCAAATATATTGTTATTTTTATCAGTACTAATCATTGCTTGTTGGTTTTAATACTCCCTTAACTTCGCTAATTGCAATCATGGGAATGTATTTGAAAAATAATAATACTCCACAAACAAATAATCCCAACGTTCCGACATATACACCTACTTCTACAACTGTAGGAGAATATGATGACCAATTTGATGGCAAATAATCTTTCGACAAGGAGGTAATTACTATTACATATCTTTCGAACCACATTCCAAGATTTATAAACAATGAGATTATAAATACAATAGTGATATTTTTTCTAATTTTTTTGAACCAAAACAGTTGTGGAATAAGAGCATTACAAATTACCATCCCGTAGAAACCAATCATATAATCTCCGGTAATTCGATTATTGAAGAATGTGTAAAACTCATATTCACTCCCCGAATACCATGCGATAAATATCTCTGTTGAGTAGGCAGTTCCCATTATCAAGCTTATAAAAATAAGAATTTTTGCAATTGCGTTTAAATGTTTATCAGTAACATAAGCTTGATATTTATAAAACTTTCGGATAATAATCATAAGTGTGAGTACCATTCCGAAACCTGAGAATATTGCTCCAATTACAAAATAAGGAGGAAAAACTGTAGTATGCCAACCCGGCATTACCGATGTTGCAAAGTCCATAGAAACTATTGAATGAACAGATATAACAAGTGGAGCAGTCAAACCACCAAGAATCATTGCCAAAGCTTCAAAACGAAGCCATCCTCTTGCAGAACCAACCCATCCGAAACTCAGAAAACCATATATTGCTTTTTTTGTTTTTGAAATGGTTTTATCTCGAATCGTAGCAAAATCAGGAATCATTCCAATATACCAAAAAGTTGCGGAAGCCATTAAATATGTACTAATTGCAACAACATCCCAAAAAAGTGGAGAATTGAAATTTACCCATAGTTCTCTTGTAGTTGGGTAGGGTATAATGAATTTAGCCATCCAGATTCGTCCCATATGAATTAGAGGAAATAGTCCGGCACACAACACAGCAACCACGGTCATTGCTTCTGCTGCACGGTTTATGGATGTTCGCCATTTTTGTCTTACAATCAACAGGAATATTGAAAATGCAGTTCCTGCATGACCAATTCCAATCCACCAAACAAAATTGACAATTCCCCATCCCCAGGCAACAGAGTTGTTCAATCCCCAAGTACCAATGCCTTCAGTAATTGTTATGTAAAAAGCCCATGCACCCCAAAGCATTGCAGCTATGCTAATAGAAAAAGCATATATCCACCACTTTGGAGGTTTATTTTCAATCGGTGCAACAATGTCTTTGGTAATATCAGCATACGATTTATTACCTTCAACGAGTACTCCTCTTACCTTAGTTTTATACATGGTTTACTCAATTTTCTTAATTAATTTTCCTCAGTATTTAGTTCTGGTTTTTCTATTGGCAACTAGCAACTATCTTCGATAAACTGTCCATTTTTTTAGCTTTTCGTATTTCTAACCTTCGTTAAATAACCTACTGACGGACGTGTATTTACTTGCTCCAATAAAAAATAATTTCTTTCATCGGAATAAGCTTTAGAAACTGCACTTTCTGACATATTCAAATCGCCAAATACTATAGCATCTGCCGGGCAGGATTGAAGACATGCTGGTTTAATTTCACCGTCTTTCAGCTCTCTGTTTTCTTTTTTGGTGTCAAGTTTTTTCTCTTGAATTCTTTGAATGCAGAACGAGCATTTTTCAACTACACCACGTGTTCTTACAACCACATCAGGATTCAAAACCATTTTTCCTAAATCGCTGTTCATATTGTAATCAAACTTATCGTTGTTTGAATATTCATACCAATTGAATCTTCGTACTCTATAAGGACAATTATTCATACAATAACGAGTTCCAATACATCTATTGTAAGCCATGTCGTTCAGACCTTCTTTGCTATTTTGTGTTGCCGCAACCGGACATACATTTTCGCAAGGTGCATTGTCACAATGTTGGCACATCACAGGATGGAAAAATACTTCGGGCTCTTCTGCTTTTTCTGCATAATACCTGTCAATTCTCATCCAATGCATGATACGCTTGTTTCGAACTTCATCGCGACCTATAACCGCAACATTATTTTCGGCCTGACAAGCAATTACACATGCACTGCATCCGGTACAAGAATTCAGATCTATTGCTAAAGCCCAATGATGTCCTTTAAACTCTCGTTCATTATATAAAGATTGTTTGTGTTTTTCTGCTTCAACGTGTTCTTCGTTTCCGGCAGAAGGATTATTTTTGTATTTTTCCAGTACAGTTGTGTGGACATGGTTACGTCCGTGCATTGTATGATGAGTTTGTGTAAGTGCTAAAATATAATTTTCTCCTGTAGGAACAAGTTTAATATCATTACCGTTGTATTTTCTGGTTCCATCACCTCTAACAAGTCTAAATGCATTTTGTCCTACAGCATTTGCTACTTTCCCTGCATTACTTCTCCCAAATCCTAAGGCAATTGCAACTGTATTCTCTGCTTGTCCGGGCTGAACAAGTATCGGCAATTCAAATAAATCATCAACAATTACAATATCTCCTAGAGATAAATGATTTTTGTCAGCAAATGTTTTTGAAACGGCAAGATAATTATCCCAACAAACTTTTGAAATTGGGTCTGGTAATTCTTGTAACCATGGATTATTTGCCTGTTTTCCGTCTCCCAGTCCTATACTTTCGTACAAAACAAACTCAATTGCTCTTTCACCAGCATCAGTACTTTTAAGTTTAGAAGCGCAGTATGAAATGTTTCCGGATGAATAATTTACAACTGTCGGATTGTTATTTTCTGATGACGAATTGCTTGAAGAAAATACGCCAGCCTGAAGTGTATTATTCCAAAATTCAGTGAAAAGAATATATTTTGATTGCTTCGAGAATAAATTTGATTCCCAATATTTTTTAATATAAGAATAATAAACATCTTTTTTTACAGTATTTTCTGCATTAGGTTCAATATTGCCAGACCAAGTAATTAGGCTTTCTTGGGCTTGACGTGTATTAAAAAGTTTATTTATAGTAGGTTGTGTTAAACTGAAAAAATCTCTTTTAAATTCAGAATCATTCCAAGATTCTAAATAATGATTGTCTGGACAAACATAGGTGGCAAGTTTTGCTGTTTCATCCAATGTATTTGAAAATGAAACGGAAAGTTTAGTTTTGCTTAGTGCCGCAGTGAATGCTTCTGAATTTTGATAATCGTAAGCTGGATTTACATTGTACATCAAGAGTGCTCCAATTTCACCTTTATTCATACGTGTAGTGAGATTATCCATTTCGCTATCAATGCCTTGTCTAATATAAACCGGTTGGTCAATATTTATGGTTATTCCATAATTGCCGAGCATTGAGTTAATATCGTTTATTACAAGCTGAATATTGGTATCATTTGAACCTGAAACTACAAGTGATTTGCCTTTTGCATACCATAATTCATCGGCAAGCGACTCGACATTAACTGTAGATTTGGGTGCCAAAACTGTTGCTTTACCGGCTTTTTTTGCAATATAATTATAAAGACTCAAAATTGCCCCGGCTTCTTGCGATGGATTTATTGGTATTCTAAAATCAGCATTACTTCCTGTTAATGTAAGCGTTGATTCAAATTGAACATGTTTCGACATCTTCAAATTTGTTTTACTTAGCTTTCTATTTTTTGAGTACTGTTTTGTGTATTCTATTGGTGAAATCCAATTTCCAAGAAAATCGGCACCAAAACTTACTATCAAATCTGCTTTATCAAAATTGTATGAAGGTAAATTCGACAATCCGAAATTTTGTTGATTTGCTTCAATGATTCCTGATGCAGAAACAGAATCGTAATTAATTATTTCTGAAGTAGGATATTTTCTTTTGAAATCTTCAAAAATGCTTTTAGTGGAAGGACTTATTACTGTAGATGAAAGAATTACTATTCTGCTATTCTTCTTTGCTATTTCATCTAGAGTCCCAACAATTTCAGTATCTATTTCTTCCCATGTTATTTCCTGCTTGTTTTTTAAGGGATTTTTAATTCTGTAATTATCGTATAAACTCAATACAGATGCTTGAACTCTTGCGTTTGTCCCACCTTTTGTAATTGGACATAAATCATTGCCCTCAATTTTTATTGGTCGTCCTTCACGTGTTTTTACAACTACACTACAGTAATCATATCCATCAAAAAAGGTTGACGCATAGTAATTTGCATTACCTGGAATTATATTTTCAGGCTTAATTAAATATGGTATAGCTTTGTTAATAGGATTTTCACAACTTGCGGCTAAAGTAACAAAACCAACTCCAAAACCAAGCATTTTCATAAAATCACGGCGCGATGTTTTCCCACTCTTCTGAATCTCATCTTCAGATAATCCATCAATTGGAAATTCCGGTTCCGGTTCCTTTTTAGTTTTTGAATCTATGTCTAATTCCTCTAAACTTCTCCAATAATCTTTCATACTTTGCAAAAAATTTCGTGTCCTCGTTTAATTGTTGGCTAATAGTGACATTTTGAACAATTAGTTCCGCCAACGTCATCTACAGTAACTTCTTTTATTTTTCCGGACTTAATATCCTCGTGATGTTTGTAGGATGAATAGTATTTATTATCAAACTGAACTTTTTCTGTTTTATGGCAATTTATACACCATCCCATGCTCAAATCATTAACTTGTTGAATCCTTCCCATTTTTTCAACTTCACCATGGCATTTATTACAATCCAATTTGCCAACATTAACATGCTGCGCATGACTAAAGAAAACATGGTCGGGTAAGCTATGAACTTTTACCCATTGAATTGGTTCTTTCGATTCGAAGGCTTTGTGAATTTTATTTATCTCTTCTTCGCCAGTATTTGTTCCGTATCGGATTACATTGTGACAGTTTAGGCAAAGATTAGCAGATGGAATAGATGAATGCCGGCTCTCAAATGAGCTTGTATGGCAATAGTTGCAATCAATTTTATTATCACCAGCATGAATTCTATGTGAAAATTTTATTGGTTGGTCCGGCTCAAAACCTTGACTTCTTCCCAAATATGTTGCTTCTTCGTTAATGGCTTTTCCTGAAATTGCAAAACCTACAAATATTAGCATAACATTAATAAGCCTTATTTTTAACAGTCTTGTGAATGCTAAATCTATTAGTGGAATGAGAATTAATAAGATTCCAAGTATAAAAACCCAAGAGGTTGAAGTAGGCGCATTATTAAAATCATTATCAAGAAAGTTTGGATCAGCATCTAATTTTTTTGTTTCAAAAGTAATATAATCAACTAATGATAAAACTTCATCCTTAGAATAATCATGACGAGGCATAGGAAGATTTTCATTTTCTTTGAAAAGTCTTAATGCTGCAGTATCTCCAGAAGCAATAACTAAATCTGAAGCTTGAATAAATTTAATTAACCACTCTTCAGAATGCTTTTCTTTGATACCTGCTAAATCTGGTCCAATAAGTCTTCCTTTACCAATTGTATGGCATCGTGCACAAGACTCAAATAGTTCTGATTGAGACCTCATTGAAAGCGTAGTTTCTTTTTTTATGGAATCGGCAACTGTAATTTCTTTGAGTTTAATAGTATCATTTTGTGCCGAAACATTTATGATTACTAAAAAATAAAATACAGATAGTGAAATAACAAATTTCATTAAATATAATATTAATTACTGAGGTGAATATTTTTTCCCACTGATTTTACAATGGATATATATACAATATTTTTTAATTACAATCCCTAAAGCTTGAGGATAAAAGAGTTAACAGATTAGAGAAAACGAATGATTTAATATTCTTAAATGATTTCTAATAGTATTTAGGTACTGCAATACATAATATATATTAAAAAAATTGCTAAAATGATACTATATTAGCAATTACAAATATTTTTGAATTACGCTATTTATAAAATAATTCAATTACGGTGAATCTAATAATTTCACAAAAAAGTTTATACATTTTTATACCTTTTTATTATCAAACTTGACACAGCTTCGCTCCGTCAGTTACATAAAGCACATTTCAGCTGGCAATGTAAACAATAGTTTTCAAAAATATAATATTTAACAAATATTTATATATATATTCAAAATAGTTCTTGTATATTAAAAGTTTCATAAGTATAATTCAATGATTTAATCCTATCTATTAGTTTTTTATCTCAAATTATTAACCTCTCTGTCGCTTTTTATGCCTAACAAATTAATTTTGCAAATTTTAACATTAAAAATAATAAATACTTTCAAAAGTTTTTATAATCTGAGACGATTTATTTATTGTTCAAATTTTAACAATACAACTCAATTAGGGACAAAATTTGCATCCATTAAATTTCTATTTAATGACAAAATAAATATATCATTAGGTAGCAAAGTAGAAAATTAAATTAAAAAATAGTACGTTTAGCTTATATATAGTTTCATTTCCTTAAGCTGAGATGGTTGAAACCAAATTATATTGTTGTCTCTACCAAACCACGACAATTGCCGTTTTGCGTAACGTCTAGAATTTCGTTTAATAAGTTCAATAGCTTTCTCAAGCGAAATATTTTCGTCGAAATATTCAAACAATTCTTTATAGCCTACTGTGTTTAAGGCATTCAATTTTCTGTATTTATACAAATTTCTGGCTTCATCAAGCAAACCTTTACTAATCATCAGATCAACCCGCTTGTCGATTCTTTCATAGAGAATTTTTCTGTCGCAATTCAAAGCAATTTTTGCAATATTAAATTCACGCTTTTTGCTTTTTTTCTTTCTGAAAGAAGTATAGGTTTTTCCGCTGCTCATGCACACTTCTAATGCTCTGATAATCCGTTTATGGTTTTTTAGGTCAACTGAATTATAATATTCAATATCAAGGTGTTTTAACTCAAATCGCAAACTTTCAATTCCTTCATCTGCAAGTTTTTTTTCCAAAGAATTTCTTAATTCGAGATCAACTTTTGGCAAATCATCAATCCCATGAGATATCGCATCCATATAAAGTCCCGAACCTCCCACCATAAATACCATATCGTATTCCAGAAACAATCTATTTAACAATTCTAATGAGTCCATCTCAAACATGCTCACATTATAGTAATTGTGAATGCTTCGGTTGCCAATAAAATGATGTTTTACTTCAGCCAACTCCTGCTTGGTGGGCATAGCAGTGCCAATTTTCATTTCGTGATAAAATTGGCGGGAATCAGACGAAATTATCTCACTCTTAAAAAAATTTGCCAATTTGATAGCAAGGCTGGTTTTCCCTATTCCTGTGGGTCCGCATATTTGTATTAAGGTTTTATTTTGTTTCAATTTTTTGAACGAGCTTCAACAAACTTACAAATAATCATCATAATCATCAATATTATCGAAACCTATTTCATCTTCAAAATCATCATCGTCAAGTTCTCCTTCGGTAAGAAAATCGAAATCAGCTTCCTTGTAAACTATCTGAGGCGGAGGAAATCCTTCACTTTTCACACAATACGGGTATTTTCGGTTTTTAACTTTCGAAGACGATTCTACTAATTCAATAAAAAATCCTCTTTCAGAGAAAAAATCGAAAACGTAGATCATTCTCTGTTTTTCATCTTTAATAAAATTTTTTAAAATAGCATCTTCCATCAATATTTTACTATCGGTAGAATCAGACATGTCAATCAGAGTAATTTCTTCACCTTTCTCCCAATTTTTATTACAAATAAAAAAAGATGAAAGCTGAGTTTTGTCATATTTGCAAATTTTTTGAATTAATTCGTGTAATTTTTGAAAGCTATGAGTAGGTAAAATTTCTATTACAAGCAGGAAATCATCTTCCTCTTCAGATAATATTCTTAATGTATAAAGCATTGTATATTAATATTATAAAAAAAAAGTCCCGACTAAAAGTCGGGACTAAAACCACTAATCATGAAAAAAATAACATTTTCATCAATCAAATTATTAACCCAATTCAAAATTACTACTATTATTTCTTTTTCCAAATATTTTTTTTAATCATGGAAAATAAAAAATCTAAATATCATGTAATCTATTGTATTTCTGCAACATATCACTTTATTAATTTAATGAATTTAACAAAACCCAAAAAAGTTGAAAATCGAAATTAGTATGAATTATTAATGTCCTTTTATGATTTTTTCTTACAGTAATGAAGAGTTTCAAATTCTTTATTGAAAAAATGAAAATAATTAAAATTTTACGATTTACTGTAAAAACTGTATTTTAGGCAAAAATATATTTTTTTGACTTATGGTAGAATATTTAAAGTGTTTATCCGAAAAGTATAAGGCAAATGCAAATAGCGAAAATGCCCTTCCAATGAAAAAATATATGCGTAACCAATTTGAATTTTTTGGCATTAAAAACCCCGAAAGGAAAATTATTGACAAACAATTTTTTGCCGAAAATGGGCTTCCTGAAATTTCCGATCTCGAAAAAATAATAAAAAGTGCCTGGAATTTGCCAGAACGAGAATTTCAATATTTCGCTATGTTTTTGCTTGACAAGATGAAAAAGCAATTCGATGAAAAAGTACTAAATTTATTAGAATATTTGACTTTAGAAAAATCGTGGTGGGACTCTGTCGATTTTCTTTCAGCAAATATGTTTGGATATATGTTTCAGCGTTTTCCTGTTTTAATTCCAGAATATACAGAAAATTGGATGGCTTCTGAAAATATGTGGTTACAAAGGACTTCAATACTTTTTCAGCTAAAATATAAAGAAGCCACCGATTTAGAATTGTTATCGAATTTTATACATCAATTATCTTCATCAAAAGAATTTTTTATTCAGAAAGCAATTGGTTGGGAACTTCGTGAATATTCAAAAACTAACCCTCAATGGGTGATAGATTTTGTCGAAAATAATAAATTGGCATCATTAAGCAAAAGAGAAGCTTTGAAAGTTATTAACAGAAACAAAAAGTAAAATCGGAAATGAAAAAACAAAAGCAAAAAACAAAATATCCAAACAAAAGCGAAAAAACCCAGACCAAAAAACTTGAGAAAACTCCGCAAAATTTGCGAAAAAATTATCTGGCAATTTTAATCATTGTTGTTGTATGTTTTGTTTTGTACGGTAACACAATTCCATTTGGTTATGCTTTCGACGACACAATAGTAATTAGCGGAAACGAATTTACACAAAAAGGATTTTCGGGAATCAAAGAAATATTTACTTACGATTTGTTTGCTGGCTATTACGGCAAAGATAAAAATATGGTAGTTGGTGGCAGGTATCGCCCGCTTTCACTACTGACATATGCAATTGAATATCAGTTTTTTGGAGAAAATCCGCATATAAATCATTTTTTTAATGTGTTACTTTATGCACTTTGCGGAATAATGATTTACATCGTTCTTTCCATGCTTTTTAAACTAAAATTTGCAAAAACCTTTCATCAGCAAAAATGGTATTTTTCTATTCCTTTTTTAGTTGCAGTATTTTATGTTGCACATCCTGTACATACCGAAGTTGTTGCTAACATTAAAGGGCGCGATGAAATCCTGGTTTTACTGTTTTCGCTAATTAGCCTTTATTTCAGTTTCAAATATCTGGAAAAATTAAAACTGAAATATTTATTTATCAATTTTTTCATTTTTTTCCTTGCACTCCTGGCCAAAGAAAATACAATTACTTTTCTTGCAATTATCCCACTTTCGGCATATTTTTTTTCAAATTATAAAGCCAGAAATATTCTAATTTCGATTATTCCTTTAATTTTAGCTTCTGTCGTTTTTCTTATCATCAGGCAAAGTATAATTGGAACAACACCCGAAAAACTTGAAGATGAACTGATGAATAACCCATTTCTCGGAATGAATTTTACAGAGAAATTTACAACTATTTTTTATACACTTGTGGTTTATCTTCGTTTAATGATATTCCCTCATCCACTGACAATTGATTATTATCCATATCATATTCCGCTTGTTAAACTTACTGATTTGAGAGGAATATTTTCTTTTCTAATTTACTTAGGATTGTCAGTTTTTATTATTCGAAATTTTAAGAAAAAATCAATATTTGTATATAGCCTTCTATTGTTTATAATTACACTTTCAATTGCGTCGAATATACTTTTTCCTATTGGAGTATTTATGAACGAACGATTTATTTTTATTTCAAGTTTAGGATTTTCTCTTGCATTTATATATTTTTTGATTGAAATAATGCCAAAAATTATCAAAAACAAAAAAGTCTATCAAGCTACTTTTCTTTCAATGATGATGATTGTGTTTTTACTTTATTCAGTAAAAACTATTTCGAGAAATCGGGCTTGGGAAAGTAGTTTCAAACTTTTCACAAACGATGTTCACATCTCAGCAAACAGTGCTAAAGGAAACGGACTTGCAGGCGAATATTATTTAATAGAAGCTAAAAATACGGAAGATGAAAAATTGCGCGACGAGTATTTTCAAAATGGAATTAAATATCTGACACGTGCAATCGAAATTTATCCTAAGCATGCAATTGCTCTTTACAATCTTGCAGCAGCACATTTTCAGTATAACGAAAACTACGATGAGGCAATTAAAGTTTACAAAAAGATATTGGCAATAAGTCCGTACGAATCAAAGGCATTTCAGAATATTGCCATAATTCTTGCGAATAATAAAGATGTTGATTACAAAATGAAGGTCTTTTCAGACTTATTGAAAATAAATCCAAATACATTTGAAATAAATCTTGAAATAGGACGATTACTTTTGATGAATAAAAACAAAACTCAAGAAGCAATTCCTTATCTTGAAAAAGCTGTTAGTTTGAACAATCAGAGTTTTGTTGCACTGAACTCGCTTGGTGTTGCATACAATAAAACCGGAAAAATTAAAGAGTCTGCAAAAATATTTGAAGGTTCGTACAAATTAAGACCAAATGACATTCAAATTGTTCAAAACTTGGGAATAGTGTACCAACAACTTGGGCAAAATGAAAAATCTAAACAATATTTTGACAAAGTGAAAGAATTGCAAACTAAAACTAAATAAATTTTCTATCTTTACTGACTAAGTTTATTGAATTTTACAAAAAAATGTGATGGGCACTTTTACGTTTTTTATTATTATAATAGGTATAGTAAATTTGATATTCATTTTTAAATGTGTGTATTCAATAAATACTGTAAGCTCTTCGACGAATTTCTATTATTGTTCGTCTTGCGAAAAAGCAGATAAAAAAATCTAAAGGTTAACATCCTTGTAGATCTACTTTTAATGCTACAATCAATTTTGTGGACAAAAACATATAAACCGTTTCATCTATACTAAAATTATCAAAACTATTGGAATATTGAATACAAATAAATTCTTATTTCCAAAAAAACAAACTCTTTTCAATATTTTAAGAATTATCATAATTTTTTCATAAAATAATATTATATTCGCCACATTATAAGATTGACATATTGAAATACTTAAATACGTAAATGTAATGAAAACTTATAGAACAATTCAAGCTTTAATTGCGCTGCTTCTACTATCTATGCCAAGCTTCTCACAATGGGAAGTTCCTGAGAAAAAACAAAAAGCCAATCCACCCTTTATTTTTAACAGACAATCTGTTAAGGATGGAAAAGTTATATATTATAAACATTGTTCGAGTTGTCATGGCGATATTGGGAAAGCAAATTTTCAACCATTAACACCGGCTCCTGGAGATTTAGGTTCAGCACAAACAGAAATAAATACTGATGGAGGATTATTTTATAAAATATCCACAGGAAAAGGACTGATGCCAGTTTTTAAAGATGTTCTCACAGACAATGAAAAATGGCAAACAATTTCATATATGAGAAATTTCCATACCAATTATGTTCAAAAACTAAATGTAGAGGCTAAAGCTGAAAAATGGACAGGCGGCGAGATTATATTTCAAATTTCAAATTTAGAGTCTTCAAAAAAATGCAGAATAAAACTTACTGGTGACAATGGAGAAAAATTTATTCCAATTGAAGGAGCATCCATTGGCATTTTCACCGAAAGAATGTTTGGAACTATGCAAATTGGTCAAACATTAGAAACAGACGAATATGGATTTGCATCACTACCATTCCCTGAAAATCTACCTGGAGATGAAGAAGGAAACTTGAATATTACTGTAAAACTTTTAGACGATGATATTTATGGAGAAGTCTCAACAACAGAAATCTTAAAGATTGGCAAACCAAAACAAGTTACAAATATTTTAGAAGGCACACCCATATGGTCAGCAAATAAAGTTCCGTTTTGGATACTATTTTCGTATGTAGGAATTATCTTACTCATGTGGGGAGCAATGATTTATGTCTTACTTTCCATACTAAAAATAAAGAAATACAATATATAATAACTAACTATTTATAAATTAAAATGAAGTGAAATGACTTTAACCAGACGAGAATTTATTAGAAATTCTGCGGTTGCATCTGCCGCAGTAACTATTGGTTTGAGCGTACCAATGGATTTATCTGCAGCGCAGAAAACTGCGGAAGGAGGTTGGAGATGGGACAAGGCTGTATGTCGATTTTGTGGTACAGGCTGCGGACTGATGATTGCAACAAAAGATGATAAAATAGTTGCAGTAAAAGGAGACCCAGCTGCACCTGTAAATAGAGGACTAAACTGCATAAAAGGATACTTTAATGCAAAAATTCAATACGGCGAAGACCGATTGAAAACACCCCTATTGCGAGTTGATGAAAGCGGAAATTTTAGCAAAACAGGAAAATTTAAACCTGTTAGTTGGAAAAGAGCCTTCGACGAAATGGAAAAACACATTAAAAAAACTCTCCAAGAACTTGGGCCTACAGGCTTAGCAGTTTTTGGTTCTGGTCAATACACTATTCAAGAAGGTTATGCAATGTCGAAACTTATGAAAGGAGGTTTCCGTTCGCACAATCTAGACCCAAATGCTAGACACTGTATGGCTTCTGCAGTTGCAGGTTTTATTCAAACTTTCGGAATTGACGAACCATCGGGAACATACGACGATCTTGAACTTACAGATACAATTGTTACCTGGGGAGCAAATATGGCTGAAATGCATCCAATATTATGGTCTCGTGCAACTGATAGAAAACTATCTGATCCCGACAAAGTTAAAGTAGTAAACCTTACAACATTCACAACAAGAACTTCTGACCTTGCCGATATAGAAATTGTGTTCAAACCTCAAACCGATTTGGCATTATTTAATTATATCGCCAGAGAAATTGTTTACAATAATCCAAAATCAATCGATTGGGATTTTGTGAATAATCATACGGTTTTTGCAACCGGACCAGTAGATATTGGCTATGGTATGCGCGGACCATCGCACAAAAGCTTTACCGATGCCGAAAGAGAAACAGTAAAAAAACAAGAAAAGAAAGTTCTATCGAAAGCAGAAGGGACAACTTTAGCTTATCTTGGATATAAAGAAGGCGATACTCTTGAAATGAAAAATGCTGCTGTTGCTAAAAAGCATTGGATTATTAGTTTCGAAGAATTTAAAAAAGGATTAGCACCATATACTTTAGATTTTGTTGCAAATCTCGCAAAAGGAGATCCAGATGAATCTATAGACGATTTCAAGAAAAAACTTAAAACACTTGCCGATTTATATATGGAAAAAGGCAGAAAGGTTGCAAGTTTTTGGACTATGGGTATGAATCAACATACACGTGGAACATGGGTAAATGAGCAAGCATATATGGTTCACTTCTTACTCGGAAAACAAGCACAACCCGGAAACGGAGCATTTAGCCTTACAGGACAACCTTCGGCATGCGGAACTGCTCGCGAAGTTGGAACATTTGCTCATAGATTACCATCCGATATGGTTGTAGCAAATCCTGCCCATAGAGAAATATCTGAGAAACTTTGGAAAATCCCTAAAGGCACAATCAATCCTAAAGTTGGCTCACACTATACAAAATTGAATAGAGACATTGAAGACGGCAAAATTAAATTTGGTTGGATAAATGTTTGTAATCCTTATCATAATACAGCTAATGCAAACCACTGGATAAAAGCAGCACGGAAAATGGATGTTTTTATGGTTTGTAGCGATAGCTATCCAGGAATTTCCGCCAAAGTTTCCGACTTAATCCTACCTTCATCAATGATATTTGAAAAATGGGGTGCATACGGTAACGCTGAAAGAAGAACTCAGCATTGGAAACAACAAGTAACACCAGTTGGAGATTCAATGTCAGATATATGGCAATACATGGAACTGGCCAAAAGATTTACATTAAGAGAAGTTTGGGGAGTACAAAAAGTTCCGGGATTAGAAGGCGGTTTACCTGATGTTTTAGGCGGAGCACAAGAAATGGGATACGACCCAAATGCTACTCTTTATGATGTTCTGTTCGCAAACAAAGATGCAAAATCATATGACGCGAACGATCCTATTGGCTCAGGTTTTCAAAATTCAAATGTATTTGGCGACAAACGAAATGTTGTCGGTTCAGACGATAAACCATTTAAAGGCTACGGATTTTTTGTTGAAAAATACCTATGGGAAGAATATAGACAATTTGGAATTGGAAACGGACACGATTTAGCTGAATTTGACAGATACCATCATAATAGAGGTTTGAAATGGCCAGTAGTAGATGGAAAAGAAACAGAATATCGATTTAATGCAGACTACGATCCATATGCCAAAAAAGCAGGAACAGGGAAATTTGCATTCTACGGCAAAGCTCTTAAAAAAATGCCACAAGGTACAATTACCGGAGCCGATGGAAGCAAAGATAAGATAGATCTTTCTAACAAAGCTAAAATCTTTTTCCGTCCGTATGTTGACGCTGTTGAAATGCCCGATAAAAAATATCCTTTCTGGTTGTCAACCGGAAGAGTACTTGAACATTGGCACAGTGGAACAATGACAATGAGAGTTCCAGAATTGTATAGAGCAGTTCCAGAAGCCTTATGTTATATGCATCCAGAAAATGCTGCTGAAATGGGAGTGCAACAAGGAGACCTTGTTTGGATTGAATCAAGAAGAGGCAAAATTAAAGCTCACATTGATGTAAGAGGAAGGAATAGAACACCAAAAGGACTTATTTATGTGCCATGGTTCGATGAAAAGGTATTTATCAATAAAGTTTGCCTCGATGCAACATGCCCAATTTCAAAACAAACAGATTTCAAAAAATGTGCTGTCAAAATTTATCCCGCATAAAAATCTGAAAGTATGACTGAAAATCCAAACAATGGTGAGCGTCGAAATGCACTAAAAACAATGTTCAAAGCAGTTGGAGGATTGTTTGTAGGTGGAGCCACTTGGGGTAGTTTTGTTGAGCAAGCAAAAGCTCAGGAATTAATTTTACGACCACCGGGAGCAATTGATGAAAAGGATTTCTTGAAAGCCTGCACTAAATGTGGAGAATGTGTTCAAATTTGTCCATACGACACATTAAAACTTGCATCAATCGACGATGAAGCTTTAATGGGAACTCCATATTTCAACGCACGAGAAATTCCCTGCTATATGTGCCCCGATATTGTTTGTGCAACTGTATGTGCACCAAAAGCTTTGGATATTACTAAGTTATATAAGAATACAGAAGAAAATGATCTTTCACTTGATGTGAATAAATCGAAAATGGGTGTAGCCATAATCGATCAAGAAAATTGTCTTGCCTTTTGGGGAATACAATGTGATGCCTGTTTTAGAGCTTGTCCTTTGATTGACAAAGCTTTAATTCAGGAATATTCCAGAAATGAAAGAACTGGTGCTCACGCAAAACTCACACCAAAGGTAGATCCAAATTTCTGTACAGGTTGTGGAATTTGCGAGCATGTTTGTATTACAGAAAGATCATCAATAAAAGTTCTACCTACGGAAGTTGCTTTAGGAAAAGTGAGCGATCATTATATAAAAGGATGGGATAAGAATGATGAAAAAAGAATGAGAGTGAAAGATGAGAAACCTGAGGATAAAAATGTTGTTCCGGCCGAAGATTATTTAAATGATTGGGAGGATTTATTGAATGACTAAAAACAGCAATAGATATATAATTATTAGGAGAATATTACAAATCTCAATAATACTTCTATTTATAGCAGGAAATATTTTTAGCGTGAAAATCCTTTCCGGAAATTTAAGTACTGCTCATGTTTTTAATTCATTTTATTTGGTCGATCCTCATGCCACCCTGCAAATTTTGTTTTCAGGATTTATTATTGGAACAGAAGCACTAATTGGTGCTTTGATTATTTTTTTGTTTTATTCAATTATTGCCGGCAGATCGTTTTGTAGTTGGGTTTGCCCAATAAATATCATTTCCGACTTTGCCCTTTTGCTGCGAAAAAAGTTTAAGATTGATAGTAATTATATCACATTTAATAGAAAAACAAGATATCTAATGTTGATTCTTGGATTAATTTTATCAATAATTACTTCGGTTGCAGCTTTCGAATTGATTAATCCGATAACAATAATTTATCGTTCAATAATATTTGGTTTTAGTTTTGGATGGACAGTAATTTTCCTAATTCTTTTTTTCGATCTTTTTGTGATGCGAAATGGTTGGTGTGGTCATCTTTGTCCTTTAGGTGGATTTTATTCACTAATTTCGAAAATTCACATAATAAAAGTTTATCACAAAGTAGATAATTGTACAAGTTGTGGAATTTGCTTCGATGTTTGTCCAGAAGTTCAAGTATTAAAAATAATTGGAGTAAACTCCGGATTTGTTTCTTCAGGCGAATGTACAAATTGTGGTCGTTGCGTAGAAAAATGCAAGGACGATGCTCTAAAATTTTCAATTAACAAGTTTAGTTATAAATAAAAAAAGTAAAAATCATTTAAAAATTATACTGATGAAAAAATTTTTAATTTCAAGTTTAGTATTAAGTATATTCTTTCTAATAGGATGTAGTAATAGTGCAGAAGTAAAAACCGAGGCAGTAAAATTGCTTAGTGAAGAAGAAATTGGTTATCGAACCAGCAATTTATACGAAGAAAATGTTGCACTTGGTTCAATGGCAATATACTCAGGTGAGATTGCAGGAAGTAGCACGAATATTGATCGTTCATTCGAGAATGCTCCGCCACTAATTCCACATAGCGTTGAAGGGCAATTTCCGATAACGATAAAGCAAAACACATGTATAGAATGCCATGCTCCGGCAGTTGCCGATTCGCTGAAATCTACGGCAATGCCAGCCTCACATTTTTCCGATTACAGACCTAAACATTCGTTAGTAAAAGGTCTGTTTATTCGTAAAACCGGAGACAATGAAGTTTCTTCAAAATCTCTTGGCGACAAAATGTATCTCGGAAGATACAATTGCTCTCAATGCCATGTCCCACAAACTGATGTTGCTGTTGAAATACAAAACAATTTCGAAGCTTTATTCAGAGATTTAAAAGATAATAAAAACTCTAATCTCAATAAAAACATGAATGAAGGAATATAGATTACCTTTTTCAAATCTATATATTTATTGTACTTAAATAGTAATAGCTCAACGAGTATTAAAGGCGTAACTTACATCTTTTAATGCTCGTTGTGTGTTTATTTAAGGAATAAAAAGCCGAATTGCAAAAAAAAATGAAAATAAAATGAATATTTCGAGCGCAGTAATTAAAACACTTCCGGATTCAATTAATGAGGTGATAGAAATAATAAAAGCAAGCAATTTATGTGAGTATCACCTTGATGATGGAAAAGGAAAAATAGTTGTTTCTATTGAAGGAGAGAGCATTGACGATGAAATAAAAGCAATTAATGAGCTAAAAAAAATACCTAAAGTAATTAGTGCAGACATAGTTTATTCTTATATGGAAGACGAAATTGGTGAGGAAATTGCAAAACTCGAAGAAAACGAACTTGTCCCACCCTGGCTAAACAACGATTCCATCAGAGCAGAAGATATAGATTATAAAGGAGAATTGAAGATTAATAAAAAGAGGAAGCAATAGTTGCATTCTTATGTAATCTATAAATGTATATAGAGAAACTCTAATTCGCCGTATCTTAGCCGTAGAATAGTATTTGTAAGATTTTCAACTTTATAAGTATTGTTTGTAATTAATATCTCTGTTTGGTTTTCAAAGAATTTCCAATTGCTGATAAACTCATCTTGTTCTGTAATTTTCAAAAATGTCCCGTCCAAATAAAAAGTATAAGTATAAAATTCTACTTCTATAACAGAATTCGTACTCAAATCCACAAGTGAACTCAACTGCCATGTTTGGCTTGTAAGTAATTTTTCACGTTTCTGAAGTATGCCTTTTTCGCAACTTACACAAAGGAAAAGGAAAAACACAATTCCTGAAATAGAAAATATCCTTTTGAACATCATTTATTTTCAACAATTTCTATCAAGTCCTTTTCAAGCGAAACTTCCGGGGTTTCAATTATTCTGCCAATTTCATTTTCATCTATGTAGAAAATGAATGTAGGAACCAGTTTGATTTGCAAATTTGAAATGTCTTCTTGCTTAGCTTTCTTCGAAGTATCTATACTTATCAACGAAAGCTTGTTTTCATCGAATTTCAGATAGTCTAATATTTTATAAAACCTGGGAACTTCCCTCCTGCTGTCGCAACACCAAGTGGCGAGAACAACTTTTATTTCAATTTTTGATAGTTCATTCTCATTTATTTTTGATAATGTTTCTTTGTCTAAATTATATGTCCGATATTCTTTTTTAAACCACTTTTTGAATGCTTTGCTTTTTAGTCCTTTTCTGTCGCATTTTCCAATTAGGATTTCTTTTTTAGCTTTTTTATCAACAACTATTTTGTTGATTTCCTGAGAATTTCCAATTTTTGCAAAAAAAAGAAACACGATGAAGATTGATAATAATGTTTTCATAACAAGCAGTTCAAGAGAAATATCAAATTTTTAAATAAAAATCAAAAATAACGAAAATAGCAAAAACCACACTTGCAATTCCATTTGTCGTAAAAAATGCAAGATTTATTCTGCTCAAATCATCCGCTTTTACAATAAAATGCTGATAAAATAATAAGACTATAAAAATCAGTGAGCCAATCCAAAACAATAATCCAAAACTTCCATAAAATCCAACAAAAACAATCAAAAGAGCTACAATAATATGTATTGAAAACGAAACTTTCAAGGCTTTAGGTTTCCCTAAAAAAGCTGGTATCGACTTAAGGTTTTCCAGATTATCAAATTCTTCGTCCTGAAGAGCATAAATAATATCGAAACCACTTACCCAAAAAAGTACTACAAACGAAAAAAGCACAGGCAATAGTGCAAATTGCTCACTCACAGACAGGTATGCCCCGATTGGAGCAAGCGAAAGTCCCAAACCTAAAATAAAATGACAGATTGAAGTATATTTTTTTGTGAGGCTATAAGCAAGAATTATAAATAATGCAACAGGCGAAAGCCAAAAAACCAATTCATTTATAAAAAAAGTTGACGAAACGAACAGCAACGAATTTATTATTACAAATAATATTGCAGATTTTTCTTTAATAATTCCTGCAGGAATTTCTCGATTTGTTGTCCTCGGATTTTTTTTGTCTATTTTTCTGTCGGCAAAACGGTTGAAGCCCATTGCTGCATTACGTGCAAAAATCATACATAAAACGATGAAAATAAGAATTTTCCAATCAAAAGAATTTTCAGTTTGATTTATTGCAAGAAAAAACCCAATCATTGCAAATGGCATTGCAAAAATTGTATGACTAAATTTTACTAAGGATAAATAATTTTTTATTTGCATTAATGAATTTTTATTTAAAATTTCAGGTAAATCTAATTTGCTATTTTCAGAAAACAGGAAATAACAAAAAAGTCCATCAAATACTTGACAGACTTTACTTTTTCAATATTTATTTTGAAATATCAATCCTTCTTATTAGCAATATTATTGTTGATGCTCAAAAAATCAGTATCAACAATACGAGTTAAAATTACTTACTGAAAATTGGTTCATTAAACCTGAACTTCCTGAGTATTTTCCATACCCATTTTTATTGCACTTTCGTTTAGTGGAATTAATTTGTGATAGCGTTCGGGTAACGATTTTTTAAGACCTTTTATCACATTTTCCATTTTAACTATTGGCTTAATTTTCAAATATGCACCCAGAACAATCATATTAAAAATCTTAGTATTTCCCATTTCGGAAGCTTTTTTTGCTCCTTCGATAGTGTAGATTTTAATATCTTTTCTTGTCGGATGTTTTGTAATTCCGTTTGGGTCGTATAAAAGTACGCCTCCCGTTTTCACGGTTGATTCGAATTTATCCATCGACTGCTGATTAAGGATAATTGCCGTATCAAAGAAGTTTAAGATTGGCGAACTAATCCTTTCGTCGCTCAAAATAACAATAACATTGGCAGTTCCACCACGCATTTCAGGACCATACGATGGCATCCAGCTTACTTCTTGTTCTTGCATTATCCCAGAATAACCAAGAATTTTTCCCATAGATAAAACTCCTTGGCCACCAAATCCGGCTATTATAATTTCTTCGGTCATTTTATATTTTTTTATTTGTTATTCTATTCAATCTGAGAACTATTTAACAAAATTCCCATCTACTTTAATATCTCCTAAAGGATAGAAAGGAAACATGTTTTCTACCATCCATTCGTTCGATTTTACTGGTGTCATTTTCCACCCCGAATTGCAATTCGAAACTACTTCAACAAAAGAAACTCCATTGTTTAGTTTTTGGTTTTCAAATGCTTTTCTGATTGCTTTTTTTGTTTTTCGGGCATTTCCCGGAGTATGAACTGCTTGTCTGGTTACAAAATTTGTTCCGGGCAATTGCGCAACTAATTCAGTAATTTTTAAAGGATTACCCATTGAAGCAACATCTCTTCCGTAAGGTGAGGTTGAAGATTTCATTCCTGGAAGAGTTGTTGGAGCCATTTGTCCGCCAGTCATTCCGTAAATTCCATTATTTACAAAAACAATAATAATATTTTCGCCACGGTTGCATGCATGAATTGTTTCGGCTGTCCCGATTGCTGCCAAGTCTCCATCGCCCTGATAGGTAAATACATATTTTTTTGGCCAACATCTTTTTATTCCTGTAGCAACTGCCGGTGCTCGTCCGTGTGCTGCCTGCTGCATGTCGATATTCATAAATTCATAAGCCAATACTGAACATCCAACAGGTGCTATTCCAATAGTATCTTCTCCTATTCCCATTTCATCAACCACTTCCATCATTATTCTATGAACCGTGCCATGTCCACATCCGGGGCAATAGCTTAGTGATTTGTCTGTCAGAAATTCGGTTTTTTTAAATACTAAATTTTCTTTCTGAATTATTTCGCTTATATCCATTATACTGTATTTTAAATTTTGAAAATAAAATTACATTCAGCTATGCTGAAATTACTTTTTGTTCCAATGCTTCAAGAACTTCTTCCGGAGTCGGAACTATTCCTCCATATCTTCCAAAATGCTCGACTTTGGCTTTTCCGTTTGCGGCAAGGCGAACATCTTCTACCATTTGTCCGGCGCTCATTTCTACTGATAATATACCTTTTACTTTTTTTGTCATCTCTTCGATTTGCTTTTTCGGAAATGGGAATAATGTTATTGGTCGAAGCAAACCAACTTTTAATCCTTTCTCTTTTGCTAACTCTACTGCTTTTTGACAAATTCGGGCACTTGAACCATATGCTACCATAGCATAATCGGCATCCTCGCAATTGAATTTTTCAAATCTTACTTCCTCTTCCTCCATCTGTCTGTATTTTGACTGAAGATGATGATTGTGTTGTTCTTGTTTTGCAGAATCTAAATCTAAAGAAGTGATAATTCTTCTTTCTTTATCTTTAGATTTTCCGGTAGTTGCCCATGTGTATTTTTCTATTAATTCTTCATCAGTTAGTCTGGGAGTATAATCCATCAGCTCAACTTTTTCCATCATTTGTCCAATCACTCCATCCGTCAAAATCATAATTGGAGTTCTGTATTTAAAAGCAAGATCAAATCCATCTTTTGCAAAATCTGCCATTTCTTGTACTGATGATGGAGCTAAAACTATCATCTTATAATCTCCATGTCCTCCACCTTTCACAGCCTGAAAATAGTCGGCTTGCGAAGGTTGAATAGTTCCCAGTCCTGGGCCTCCTCTCACTACATTTACAATTACGCAAGGAATTTCGGCTCCTGCCATATATGATATTCCTTCTTGTTTCAAACTTATTCCCGGGCTTGAAGACGAGGTCATGGCTTTTTTCCCGGTTGCACCAGCCCCGTAGCACATATTTATTGCAGCTACTTCGCTTTCTGCTTGTAAAACAACCATTCCTGTTCTTTCTTCAGGATTTTCTGTCATTAAGTATTCTATTATTTCGGATTGAGGTGTGATAGGGTAGCCAAAATATGCATCTACCCCTATACGAACAGCAGCTTCTGCTATTGCTTCGTTCCCTTTCATTAATCGTAATTCTTTCATTATTTTGAATTTTTTACATTAAACTTTTTGCTGTTAAACTCTTTTTCTGTAAACTGTTATTACTGAATCAGGACAAACTAATGCACAACTTGTGCATCCTGTACAAGCTTCTGGATTTTCCATGTAGGAATAATGATATCCTTTCCCATTTACCTCTTTTGCCATGCCAATGACTTGAGTAGGACAAGCAACAGAACATACTTCGCATCCTTTGCAATTTTCAATATCAACAACAATAGCTCCTTTCACCTTTGCCATTTTATATGTTTTTTATTTATAATACATTAAAAAAATTGTGGTCAAAATTAGTATTTATTTTGATATATATACATGATTTTTAGCATTTTTTTTGACAATATAATATGCTGTATATCAATAATATATCTTCATGTTTGCCGTTTGAAAATTATTTGTTTTCAAATTCTATTATAAATTATTTTAATAGTTTGTAATTTATAAAATAATATTCTAAAAATTTGCTAAAAAATAAATTTCGAAATTTGTATATTTATTATACTTTCTGACAATTTAAATGTTAAAAATAAATTTGAAAATTCAATCAAAATGTGATGTAATCATTTAATTTTGACAAATATTTTTTAAAGTAGTTAGTTTAAAATAAATTTGTAATATTATCGTATTATTTTTACAAATATTAAAATTGTAATTTATTGATTATGAAATTATTAAAATTAGTTTTTATTCTTAGTGCTATATTTTTAGTATCAAAAAACGGTTTGTCGCAAGAAAGGTGGTCTCTCGAAAAATGTATTGACTACGCATTGGAACACAATATTCAAATAAAGCAACAAGAATTAAACGCCAAATATTCGGAAAATTTATTAGTTCAATCGAAATTAAACTTATTGCCAAGTTTGAATGGAAATACTTCATTGAATAATAGTTTTGGTCGTTCGGTAGATCCTTACACTTATGAGTTTACAACAGAAAATGTCCAATCAATGAATTTTTCGTTAAGCAGTAGTGTAACTCTTTTTAGTGGTTTACAAAAACTCAATGCCATCAAACAAAACGAGTTTAATTTACTTTCAAGTTTGCAAGATGTAGAAAAAACAAAAAACGATATTGCACTGAATATTACTGCCGCATTTCTTCAAATATTATTTAACGAGGAGCTTCTTGCTGTTGCACAAAAGCAACTCGAAATTACAAATATGCAAGTTGAACGAACAAAAAAATTAGTTGAAGCCGGAAGTTTGGCAAAAGGAAGTCTTTTGGAAATTCAAGCTCAACAAGCATCCGAAGAACTTCAAGTAGTTAATATGGAAAACCAAATAGATATCTCATTTTTAACTCTAACTCAATTGTTAGAATTGGAAAGCACAGAAAACTTTGAGATAGAAAACCCAAATCTGCCTGATGTAGATGAATCTGTTTCTCTATCGAAGGTTTCTTCCATTTATCAGCAAGGAGTTTCTTCCCTACCTCAAATAAAAAGTGCCGAATTTCAACTTTTAAGCTCTGAAAAAGCACTAGCAATTTCCAAAGCTATGTATTACCCTTCTTTGAGTTTAAACGCCTCGATTTATTCAGGGTATTCAAACAATGTGCAAAAATCAATTTTTTTCACAAGTTTGGTTGAAAGCCAACTTATTGGTCACACAGCAGGAGGTGAAGAGGTCTGGTCTGAAGAATATTCCTCTATTTCTCAAACTTATGAGTCATATCCATTCTCCGACCAAGTAAAAGATAATGCATACAAATCATTAGGTTTTAATTTGTCGATACCGATATTCAATAACTGGCAGGTTCAGACAGCTGTAAAAAACTCAAAAATTGCTTTATTAAATGCTGAATATAATCTTGAACTTCAAAAAAATGTTTTATACAAAGAAATTCAAGTGGCTCATACAGATGCAATTGCAGCTCAAAAGAAATTTATTTCAACAAAAAAAGCAGTTACTTCAATCGAAGAATCATTCAGATATACTCAACAAAAATTTGATGTTGGCTTGGTAAATTCTGTTGATTATAATGTTGCTAAAAATCAATTATCTCAAACCCAATCGGAGCTTTTGCAATCGAAATATGACTACATATTTAAAACAAAAATATTAGATTTTTATAATGGAAAACCAATAGTTTTATAATCAACACTGCATACTTAAAGTTCTGTTTTTTAGTTAGTTGAAATAAGTATTATATAAAATAATCATATAATGAAAAATAATAAAATTCTCAAGTATTTAATTATTGTAGCAGTTGTATTTATCATTCTTGCTTTAATAGGAAAAAAGGCAGGCTGGTTTGGCAAAGCTGATATCATAAAAGTAACTACTGAAAAAGTCTCGAAAAGGAACATAATTGAAACTATTACTGCAAACGGGAAAATTCAGCCTGAAACAGAAGTAAAAATCAGCCCAGATGTATCTGGCGAAATTGTAGAGCTAAACATAATGGAAGGCGATGAAGTTGAAGAAGGAAAACTCTTGCTCAAAATTAAGCCCGATATTTATTTATCAAATTTAGACAGAGTAAAAGCTTCGCTTAATTCTGCAAAATCAAATCTCGCAAACTCAAAAGCCCGACTTGTTCAAATTGAAGCTCAATTTAAGCAAGCAGAATTATCATTTAAACGAAATAAAAAACTGTGGAATCAGAAAGCAATTTCGGAAGCCGAATGGGAAACAGCCGAATCGTCATTTTATGTTGCAAAAGCCGAAGTAGAAGCAGGCAGAGAGACAGTAAATTCTGCCGAATTTGCAGTTAAAAGTTCAGAAGCTTCGCTCAAAGAAGCAAAAGAGAACCTCACCAAAACAACAATTTATGCTCCTATGAATGGAACCATTTCTAAACTTAATGTAGAAAAAGGTGAAAGAGTGGTAGGAACAGCTCAAATGGCAGGTACAGAACTCCTTAGAATAGCCAATTTGAACAAAATGGAAGTTAAAGTTGAAGTAAACGAAAACGATATTGTTAGAGTCAGTTTATTTGATACAGCCATTATTGAAATTGACGCATATTTGAAAGAAAAATTTAAAGGAATTGTTACAGAAATTGCCAACTCTGCAAATACATTGGGAGTATCGACCGATCAGGTTACAAGTTTCGATGTAAAGATCCTTATACTTCAAGAATCCTATAAACATTTGATTCCTACAGATAATCCTAATTTTTATCCATTCCGTCCTGGCATGTCTGCAAATGTCGATATTGAAACCCATATTGAAAAAGATGTTTTAAGTATTCCTATTCAGGCAGTTACAACTCGCGAAGATACAAGTCAGCTTGCCGATAGTCTAAAAACTTTTGACAATAAGTTTGAAGAAGAAATGATGGAAGTTGTTTTTGTCTATGAAGATGGAAAAGTAAAGCTACGAAAAGTCGTTTCAAGCATCCAAGACAATAACTATATTAGAATTGACAGCGGATTGACTGCTGACGAAGAAGTTGTAGTTTCGCCATATAATGCAATTTCAAAAAAGCTAAAAGACGAAAGTGTAGTTGAAAAAGTTGATAAGGAAAAACTCTTTACCGATGAAGATGAGTAACCTGTTTTTCAGACAAATATTTTTCAAAAAAAACTTCTATTAAACTGTAAAATCTCAAATTTTCTGCTTTCAATTTTTCGTAAAATTTCAATCTATTTTTACAGAATAGCACAAATAAATAATTCGTAAAAAATATTGGCACTAATATTAAACATAGAAACCTCTACAAATGTATGCTCGATAGCTCTGGCTAAAGCTGGAGAAGTAGTTTCCTACAAAGAAAGCAGCGAAGACAAATCTCATGCTTCTTCTATTACTGTTTTTGTTGAAGAAGTTTTTCGAGATACAAATTTTGAATTAACCCAAATTGAGGCTGTTGCAGTGAGCAAAGGTCCGGGTTCATATACAGGACTAAGAATTGGTGTTTCTACAGCTAAAGGAATTGCTTATGCGATAGAAAAACCATTAATCAGCGTTTCAACTTTGCAATCTTTGGCACTCGGATTGTCAGAAAAATTTGTTTCGGAAAAATCTCAGAGTATTCCAACACTTTTTTGCCCAATGATAGATGCCAGAAGAATGGAAGTTTATACCGCAATTTTCGATCATCAAAATATTCTGAAAAAGGAAATTTCCGCAGAAATAATCACCGAAGACTCATTCGCCGATTTTCTTGCGAACAACAAATTGATTTTTTTTGGAAACGGAGCCAAAAAATGCAAAACAATCATAAAGCACCCAAATGCCGTTTTTATTGACAATATTGACACAAGTGCTACAAAAATGAGCAAAATATCTGAGCAAATATTTCAAAATAAAATCTTTGAAGATCTGGCTTATTTCGAACCATTTTATCTGAAAGATTTTGTTGCAACTATTCCAAGAAAAAACATCTTCAAATAAGAAAATCGCTACAAATGTCATTCGTAAAAAAAAGTCTGATATATTTTTTAATTCTATTTTCTCTGAATTGTTTTTCTCAGTCAGATATTTGGTCGGTAGGAACAGCAATTACTCTCGACAAGAATGATTATAGATACGGAGTATTTCTTCCATTTAGTTATGGTTTGACAGAAAGTTTTGAAGTGTCTGCAAATGTTATCCCTTTTTTGTTAGTTCCAAATATTTCAGCGAAAAAACAATGGACAAATCAACGATGGATAATTGCAACAAACCACAGTATCCATTATCCAAGCTTCGGATTAAAAGCTGCAGCTAATACCGAAATTTACGATATTCTACCGGATACATCCATCATTCCTCAAATTATTGCCTTTAAAAATGAAATTTTAATTTCACGAGGATTTGCAAGTTCAAAATGTAATGCTTTCGAAAAAAATTCCGATGAAGTACGAACAAATGCAAATTTCATACTTACACTAAAACTCGGTTTTCAATTCGCTTCAATATTTAAAGACAGCAATTTTCCTGCAATTAATAAAGCATATTTATATCATAAGTCTTCGATTTATCACGATAAAAATTTGCTATATGCAGGCATCGACCTTGACGGAAAATTTTTACCAAAACTAAATTATACTATCGATTTTGATTTTTTACTTTCAGATTTCAAAGAGATTGCTTTGGAGCAAAAATCAATAATTATTTGGAATAAAAGCAGCAAATTTTCAGTTCTGCTGGGCTACAAATTGTTTTATGTTCCTCCTATCGAAAACCAGTTTTTTATTATGCCATTTACTGATTTTGTCTGGACCTTTGCATCTGCAAAAAAATTAGAATTGGGATTATTTGGCAGAAAAATGTTTTGATAAAAACATTAAAGTGTGCATTAACACTGAAAATTGCATTTACAATATTTCACTATAATTTCTGTAGTTGGACAAATGCTAAAAATTTAATACATTAATTTTTAACTTTGCATTTTTATAAATAAAATAATTAATATGGCAAAAGTAATTGCACTGGCAAACCAAAAAGGAGGGGTTGGGAAAACAACAACAGCAATTAATTTGAGTGCTGCCTTGGCCGTTTTAGAGTATAAAGTTTTACTTATTGATGCTGATCCGCAAGGAAATTCAACTTCAGGAATAGGTTTCGATGTTCGGCATATAAAATCAAGTATATATGAATGTTTGATAGACGATGTAGATCCTAATAGTGCTATTCTGAATACAGAAATTGAATATCTCGATTTACTTCCTTCAAATATAGATCTTGTTGGTGCCGAAATTGAAATTTTGAACAGACCCAATCGGGAAAATGTTTTACGTAATGTTATTGAAAAAATCAATAAAAACTACGATTTTATATTTATTGATTGCTCGCCATCATTAGGATTGATAACCGTAAATTCCTTAACTGCTGCAGATACTGTTATGATTCCAGTTCAGTGTGAATATTTTGCTTTGGAAGGGCTCGGGAAACTTCTTAACACAATCAAAATTATACAAGGACGTTTAAATACTGCTTTAGAAATTGAAGGATTTTTGCTTACTATGTACGATACACGATTAAACCTCTCTAACCAAGTTGTAGATGAAGTTAAAAAACATTTCAAACAAATGGTTTTTGATACAATAATTCAAAGAAATGTTACACTTGGCGAGGCGCCAAGCTATGGCCAATCAGTTTTGTCTTACGATATTAAATCAAAAGGCTCTAAAAATTATCTGAATTTAGCAAGAGAACTTTTGCAAAAAAATAATATGACAAAAATTGATCAATCTATGATTTGATGTTTGAAATATCAGATTCTTAGTGTTTCGTAAATATACATAAGAAAACAAGTAAAATTTGAAATCCATAGTAGAATTGGAAAAATGTTAATGTCAGAATTATTAAATAAGGAAAAACTCAATGATTGATTTAAGGCAAAAAGCATTTAATAGTATTAGCAGAGTTTTAGCAATAACTCGCTATGATATTGAACAACGCCAGTTGATAAATGAATATGGATTAAATATACACGCAGAAAATTACTTTAGAGATGTGTTCAATTTTGTTTACGGCTACAACTTTGAAAATGATAATTTTAAAAGCCAAAATAGTTCTTGTGTTGATTTAGTAGATGAAAGTCGGAAATTAGCCTATCAAATTACAACAACCCGAACAAAAGAAAAAGTTGAAAACACATTTAAAGCCCTAAAAAAAGAAAAGTATAAAAATTATACCATCAAAATATTTTATCTTCTTGATAAATCAAAACCTAGTGAAAAAACCATTGAAGAATTCAAAAATGATTATGGAATTGATTTGAATGATTGTTTATTAGACTACACAGACTTGATAAATAAAATAAATGACCTTACAGATGATAAGCTCATCGAATTAGACAATAAACATTTCAAAAACAATACAGAAAAATATACAGATGAAATTGTATTAAATCTTGTTTTTAAACACCTAATACAAAATTATTCTAAAATAAACCCCAACTATGATGATGATTTTGGAACTATTGATACTAGTGAAAAAATAGAACTAAATAATATAAACAGTAGAATTGCAAGTGAAATAAATGGCGGTTTAGATTACATCAATATTGTAGATAGTGAAAATGATTTATTAAGTGATTTGAGAAAATTAGTAGTAGATGAATTATATAAAGATATTTTAGTGCATTTGTTATTGCCTAAAGTGTCAAAGTCTGTATTAGTGGATAAAACATTATCGGAACTAAATGATTTATGCAAAACTAATAATATAGATTTCAATAAAATTATTAATAATTTACATCAAAATTTAGAAGGTAAAATAAATATCAAAGACTTTAATTCAATGTCAATTAGTTGGATTATTATATCTTTCTTTTTTGAAATTTGTGATATAGGTATAAAAAAATGATAATTCCTAGTAATACTATACAGCCTGTTGATAGTCTCATAAGTATTTCAGCTATTATTATTGAAATATTAAAGGAGGCTAATATGTCTTTGGATGATTTGTTGGAGGTATTTAATAGAAGGTATTATAAGAAAATAGCAATAGAAAAATTGATTTTAGCAGTTGATTTTCTCTATATGACGGATAAAATAATGGATAATAATGAAATTATTAAAATTAACATCTAGTAATCCAAAATTCAGAACAATAAACTTTGAAAAAGGTTTAAATATTGTTGTTGGTACGCAATTGACCAAAGAGCAAAAAAAATCTATTAATGGTATAGGAAAAAGTATGTCCTTATCTTTAATTCATTATATGTTTGGTTCAAGTTTTAAGACTAAAGCAGATAAAAAACTCAAAGAGTATTTATCAAATTATGGAGACTTTATATTAACTTTTATTCATCGTGAAAAAGAACATATCATAAAGAAGAATTTTTCGCAAAGAGATTTTTATTTAAATGGGGGAAAAGTAACACAAACCAATTACCCAAAAGAATTAAACAAACTATTTTTAGGTAGTGTCGATTCTAAACCATCATTTAAACAAACTTTTAATTGCTTTGCAAGAAAACATAGTAGCGAAATAAGTTATTATAGTAATATTTTAGCACAACAAGGTCGTCCGCTTGAAGATTATTCCCAAAGGTATGCTAACCTATCTTTACTTAAGATTGATTTAAAATTAGTAGAGAAAAGTTATGATATAAAAAAGAAATTAGAAAAATTAGAAAAAGCTAAAACAACTATTGAAGAATACAAAAAGGCTCTGGATAGTTCAAATGTCAATGACATTAAAGATGAAATTAAAAGATTAGATATTCAGTTACGAGATTTTATTATAGCAGAAAATTTTGATGCATTAAAGCAAAAAGCAGATGACTTAACATCGCAACTAAATGAACTTAGGAATCAGATATTTTTTAACGACAACAGATTAAAAAGAAAAGAAATAAGCCTTGAAGATTCAAAAAGCACAAATATTGATATAAAAAAAATAGAGCAGCTTTTTAATGAAGCTAATTTCTTTTTTGAAGATAAGGTAATTAAAAGGCTAGACCAAGCACAAGAATTTCATACAAATTTAATAATTAATAGAAAAAAAAGATTATCTATTGAAACTAGAGATTTAAAAATATTATTAATTCAGTTACAAACTGACAAAGAGAGCATATCTACAAAAAGAGATAGTATCTTAAAGGACTTAAATAATAGTGGAGCTTTGGAAGAAAGAGATAGTCTAAAAGATAGAATCAAGACTCTTGAAACTGAAAAAAATGATTTAGAAAAATACGAAAATATTTTAAGTGACTTCAAAAGAGACAAAAGTGATTTAGATGTGAAAAACGCTATCGTAAAACAAGAAAGCATTTCTTATCTCGAAAAAAATCACGAAGAACACAATGAAAATGAAAGAATATTTAGAGGTTTAGTAAAGCGATTTTACGACAACAAAGGAGGTTCTTTAAAAACAGAAGAAGCACCAACAGCAAAATATCTTTTTAATATTAATTCCCACATCCCAAAAGAAGGTTCACAAGGTGTTGGCGAAGTAAAGATATTTTGCTATGATGTTTTGTTGTATTTACTAAATAAAAATGCACTTAATTTTTTAGCACATGATGGATGTATCTTTTCGGAAATGGATCCAAGACAGAAAACAACAATTTTTAAAGTTATTTTAGAACTGATAAAGGATGATAATTTTCAATATTTCTTAAATATTGGAGAAAATACATTAAATGAAATTTTAGACGATAATAATCAAATAGATATTTTAACAAAAGAAGAAAAAGAAACCATAACACAAAGTATTAGATTAGAGTTATCAGACAAAGAGCCTAAATATTGGTTATTTGGAGAAAGTTTTGATTAAAATACTTGAATGGTTAGAAGAATGTACATTCCTTTTCATTACAAAAAAGATAATTGAATGTTGATTACAAAAATGATCTGAAATTTTGAATAAAAGAAATGTTAAGTGAATACTTTAAAATATATGAAAAATAATATCAAGAGAACTAAATTGAAAGAACAAACTTGTATTAATAAAAAACAAAACACTAATTGCTAACATAAGAAAAAATCAAATAACCAACTAACATATGGCAAAAAAAAATGTCTTAGGAAGAGGATTAGGAGCATTGATAAGCGATGCAGACGAAATCATATCGCCAAAAAATGAACTTATAAACGAAATCAAAATTGACAAAATTGAAGTAAATCCTTTTCAGCCAAGAAAAGAATTTAATGAAGAAAAATTGAATGAATTAGCTCAATCTATCAAAAATCTTGGAGTAATTCAACCAATCACAGTTCGTAAAATTAATGAAGATAAGTATCAATTAATTACTGGTGAACGCCGGCTCAGAGCATCGAAAATAGCCGGACTTTCGAAAATTCCATCTTATACTCGCACAGCTAACGATTCAGAAATTCTGGAGATGGCGCTTGTTGAAAATATTCAACGAGAAGATTTAGACGCAATTGAAATTGCTCAAAGCTACCAACAATTAATAGATGAATGTAATCTCACCCAAGAAAATCTGAGCGAACGGGTAGGGAAAGGACGAGCTACGGTTACAAACTATTTGCGGCTTCTGAAACTTACTCCCGAAGTACAACTTGGTATAAAAAATAATAAAATCCAGATGGGTCACGCTCGTGCCTTAGTAAATATTCAAAATCCTGAAAAACAAATAGAAATCTGTTTAAAAATTATTGATGCCGAACTATCTGTAAGGAAAGCAGAAGAGTTGATTAGCAAGATAAATCTGGTTGATAAACACTCGAAAAACAAACCAAAGGGCAAATATTCGACCCCAACAGAATATCATCAGTTAGAAAACCATCTGTCGAAATATTTCAAAACCAATATACAATTTGTGAAAACAAAAAAAGGAAATGGTAGGATTGTTATTCCTTTTAAAAGCGATTCTGAATTGGAATATATTATTGAACTTTTAGACAAAAAAGGAAGCGAAATATAGTTTAGCCTGTAAAATTCAATTTGAAATACAAAATCAATATATTGAAAAGTTTTTCATATATCATTCTAATTTTTGCAATTATTGTTTTGAGCAAATTCGCAAAAGCACAAACTATTGATACATTAGCAAATCAGCAATATATGAATACTATTCATTCGCCACGAAAAGCTACAATTTCTTCAGTAATTCTGCCCGGTCTCGGACAAGCCTACAACAAAAAATATTGGAAAATTCCTGTTATCTATGCAGGTTTTGGAGCATTAATATATGCTGCAAATTTTAACAATACCGAATATAAACGATTTAGAAAAGCATACATAGCTCTAACCGATGATGATGAAACAACTATTGACGAATTTCAAGGTACAAGGTCTTCCGACGAAATCTTATTTTTTACTACCGAATACCGTAGAAGCCGCGATTTGAGTTTCATTGGAATGTTTGCATTATATGTGCTAAATATTGTAGATGCCTCAGTCGATGGATATTTCTATAGCTTCGATGTAAGCGAAGATATTTCTTTAAATCTACAACCAAAAATGCTGAATATTGCATACATCGAAAATGCACCCGGAATATCTCTTACTCTTAAATTTTATCATTAATTTTAAACCTATCAACAAACAAAATCATAATCTTAAATGAAACAAAAAATTTCAATATTAATATTCATACAATTTTTATTCAATTATAGTTTATCTTTTGCTGCGACAGACACTAACGATTCCACCAAAACCCGAGACTCGTTAGAAATAAATTATCAGATGAAAAACTTCAGGTTTGCTGACAATCTGGATAGTTTGGTAAATCTTTGGTACATAAAAAAAGCAGTTTCGGCAAATCATATCGACACTAATTTCTCGCTTGCAGATACAAGCCTAATTCCAAGTTTTGCTGATTCTGTTTTTATAAGCCGTTTTGCTGAACTAAATTCAATGATAGACCTTTCGTTCAACTCAAATGTAAAAAGTTACCTTAATGTTTACACAAAAAAGAAGCGCGACAAAGTTGAAATAATGTTAGGACTTACCGACTATTATTTTCCAATTTTTGAAGAAGTTTTGGCATATTACGATCTTCCACAAGAATTAAAATATTTACCTGTAATAGAGTCGGCTCTAAATCCAAGAGCAGTTTCACGAGCTGGTGCTACCGGACTTTGGCAATTTATGTATTCTACCGGAAAAATGTATGGACTTGAAATAGGTTCATATATCGACGAAAGACGCGACCCAATAAAATCGAGCCATGCTGCTGCTCGTTTCCTGAAAGACCTATATAAAACTTTTGGAGACTGGACACTTGTGATTGCAGCTTATAATTGCGGTCCTGGAAATGTAAATAAAGCCATTAGACGCTCGGGCGGAAAAAGAAATTATTGGGATATATACTATCGTTTGCCGCGCGAAACACGCGGATATGTTCCGGCATTCATAGCTGCAAGCTACACCATGAATTATTATGAAGAACATAATTTGCAGCCTAAAAATATAGAAATTCCAACTGTTACCGATACAATTTGTGTTAAAGAAAAGCTTCATCTGGGGCAGGTTTCCGAAGTTTTAAACATTCCAATTCAGCAATTGCGAGACATGAATCCACATTTCAAAAAAGATATAATCCCCGAAAACAAAAAGAAGGATTATTTTTTGAGAATTCCTGAACAATACATTGCAAGTTATATCGATTTGGAAGATTCTATTTTTACCTATAAAGACTTGGTGTTTTTTAATCCTGAACACATTTCAAAATCGCCTGCAAAATATTCTGCATCGAGCTATTCGGCACCTCCACCAAAGAATAGTGTGAAATTATACTATCATGTTCAAGCTGGCGACAATCTGGGATATATTGCCAGTTGGTACAATGTGGGTGTTTCAAAACTCAGAGGCTGGAATAATATTTACAGAAACCTGATAAAGGTTGGGCAAAAATTAGTGGTTTATGTTCCAAAAGATGAAAAGAAAAAGTATTCCAATATTAGTTCAATGACTTTCGAGCAGAAACAAAAATCGATAGGAAAAACAGTTTCTGTTAGTCAAAAAACCAAAACAACATATAACTCCAGCTATGTATATTACACCGTAAGAAAAGGCGATAATCTTTGGACAATTGCAAAAAAATATCCGGGTGTTTCAAACTACGATATTATGAAATTGAATAATATTTCTAATGCAAAAAATTTAGTTATAGGTCAAAAACTCAAGATTAAAGTTAAAGGATAGTTTGCTTGAATTATTTCCCGATAGCTATCAGGAAATTGATGAATTATGAATAAAAGATTGTTAATTTATATTTTTTAATAAAACTAAAAAGAAGACAAGACAAATATTATAAACGAAATGTATTATCAAAAGAAAAATAGTGATTTCAAAATACTTATAGTAGATGATGTTCCGAAAAACATTCAGGTTGTAGGAAATATTCTATTAAAAGAAAACTATCAAATCACTTATACCCAAACTGGCATACAAGCCATTTCTATGGCAAACGATAACGATTTCGATTTAATACTTTTGGATGTGATGATGCCAAATATGGATGGCTACGAAGTATGTAAAATATTAAAATCTTCAAATAAAACAAAAAATATCCCTGTAATTTTTCTTACTGCAAAAACCGATAACGAAAGCATTATAAAAGGATTTGAAGTTGGTGGTGTCGATTTTCTAACAAAACCTTTTAATGCAAAAGAACTTCTCGCAAGAGTAAAAACACAGCTCGATTTAAAAGAAAAAACTGAACTTCAGGAAAAGGCAAATGCCGAACTTGCTCTAAAAAATCAGCAAATTACGGCAAGCATTAGGTATGCTCATACTCTTCAATGTGCTTTCCTTCCAAGCCAAGCCAATATTAAAAAATACTTCAACGACTTTTTTATATTAAATAAACCTAAAGATATTGTTAGTGGCGATTTTTATTGGCTTTCAAATAAAGACGATAAAACATATTTTTCTGTTTCTGACTGCACAGGACATGGTGTCCCCGGTGCATTTATTAGCATTCTTGGCATCACTTCATTAAACGAAATCATAAATAAATATAATAACTTATCTTCTGCCGAAATACTTGTAAAACTTCGCGAAATTGTGATTTCATCCTTGCATCAAGCCGGAGAATTAAACCAAACAAGAGACGGGATAGATATGGCTTTTTGCATATACGACCATCAAACAAAAATTTTGCAATTTTCCGGAGCCAATAATCCGCTTTATATTATTAGAGATAATGAATTGATTGAAACTAAGGGAGATAAAATGCCCATTGGAATTTATACTGATGAAAGGAAAGATTTTTCAAATCACGACTTTCAAATGCAGAAAAACGATATGATTTATATTTTTTCTGATGGATATATTGATCAATTTGGTGGAGAAAACAACAAAAAATTCAAATCAAATTCTTTTAAAAAACTGATATTAGAAATTCATCAAAAGCCCATGAACGAACAAAAGCAAATTCTGGAACAAACCATAATTGACTGGATGGGCAATTTTGAACAAATAGATGATATTTTGGTTATGGGGGTTCAGTTTTAGTGATTCTCCTTATTTAAAGTAAGACAAAAAAATTCACTACGCTACTTTTTCGTATAAATGTTTCTGAAATTCTATAAACAACGAACTGATGTTTTGAACATCTCCTAATCCAAGTTGGGCTAAATCATTGCGAGTATCAGCAAGAAACAACTATTTTCTATAGCTGTTTCAGTAGGACAAGACAATTGGATATTCCGGTCATGTTGACCCCTCAATCCGGCCATATTGACCCCTCTAGATTTTGGTTTTAAAGAACGCTTTAATATGACAAAATTTCAGTTTACAAAATCATTTTTTCATACTTCAAATTTACTTTTTTTTCTTA
>JABHKC010000025.1 GCA_018692315.1 Bacteroidota bacterium
CAGTGCACCTCTCACACCACTAAGCGTACGGGTCTCGTACTTAGCGGTTCATCAAGCAAAAGAAAATTTGAGTTGATACTCAGATGGAAAAGTTCTTCGAGAAATTTGAAAATGTTGAGAAAAGGAAGTGAAGGTTTTTAATAGATTTTTGCAATACTTTTCTTGTTTCCTTGCTCGGAATGGTTGCTAACCAAAAGTACTTTCTGGATTTTGCTTGATAATTCAAATAATTCTTTTACAGAAAATTCATTTTTTTATCCATCTTTACATTTTTAAGTAATTAATAAAGATGATCTTACGAGATTATTACTGAATTACTTCCCAGAGTAGAAACAAAAAATTGTTATATCAATTAATTTTAGAAAGTAGAAATAATCGAGTATGCCTAAAAATCCTTAGAAATATCAAATCAAGTTTTATAAACATTGGTAAGAAGAATGGAAAGTTGCAAATAAATCAATTAATCCAATGGGAGAAAAAACAAATCTTAGTATTGAAGAGAATCTACAGATTCTAAAACTATAGATACTGCACATAGTAATATCAAAGAAATAATTGAATAGTCGAAGATCCTATCAAATTTATGATTATATGATGCTTTTGTAACTAAATTATAGAAATTATGCTTCATCGGATTGCTTTAAAACTTTGATATATACAGCCAAAATCCTACATTTTGGTGGAATTTCAAATGAAACTACAATGATCTACCTACATATCTAAGAAACCCGAAAATAAAAACAAATGAAAATGAAATTTGAGACTATGATTTAATTTATAAAATCGTTATATTTGAAAAATGAAATTAGAAATAGTTCAATTGATAAAGAAATATACGGAATTTTTCAGATATACCAATGTTGAGCACTAAGCTTAAATAAAACGCTAATGAGAAAATTAATATAGATAACATTTCTGATATGAACAAAGAAATAAAACAAATAAGAATCGTTTTCATTTCCTTTATTGCAGGAATGACAATTCTATCATGTGTTTCCTTATTTTGGAATATTAATAAAGAGTATAGAATGATTAACGAATATGCTAAGATTGAAGGTGAAGCGAGTTTTAATAAAGATTTGCTATATCGTAGTTGGGCAGCGGGTCATGGTGGTGTTTATGTTCCAATTACAGAATTAACCACACCAAATCCTTATTTAAATTTTATTAAAGACAGAGATATTGTAATAAAAGGAACTGAAAAAGAATTGACTTTAGTAAATCCTGCATATATGACAAGGCAGGTATTCACCCTTGCAAAAGAACAATATGGAGTCAAAGGTCATATAACAAGTTTAAACCCTATACGACCTGAGAATAAAGCAGATGTTTGGGAAACATTCGCACTTAATCTTTTTGAAAAGGGCAAAACTGATGAATATAGCAGTATTGAAACAATAAATGGAATCGAATATTTGCGTTTTATGCATGTTATGAAAGTTGAAAAAAAATGCCTAAAATGTCATTCCAAACAAGGATACAAATTGGGAGATATTCGCGGCGGAATAAGTGTTTCTGTACCGATGGAAAAATATAATCAAGCTGCAAAATTAAAGATTAGTAATTTAGTAATTGGACACTTTTCATTGTATATAATCATTTTTATTCTCAGCTTTTTTGGATTCAGACTCTACAAAAAAGAATTATTAAAGCGATATCTGATACAAGAAAGAATTATTATAAGTGAAAAAAAACTTCAAAAACAAAATGAAGAATATGAAACTATCAATAAAAATCTAATTCAAGCTAAAGGTAAGGCAGAAGAAAGTGATCGTCTAAAATCAGCATTCCTTGCCAATATGAGCCATGAAATACGTACACCTATGAATGGTATTCTGGGCTTTACAGATTTATTAAAGGAACCGGAATTAAGTAGTGACGAACGGGATAAATTTATAGAAATAATAGGGAAAAGCGGGAATCGTATGCTAAATACGGTTAATGACATCATTAACATTTCAAAAATTGATGCCGACCAGGTAGAAATATCAAAAACCGATCTTAACATTAATGAAGAAATAGAAAACCAATTTGAGTTTTTTGATAAGGAGGCTACTGCCAAAGGAATAGAATTAAGGCTTATAAATAAGCTGCCGCAGCAGAGCATCATTATTTCAGACAAAGTAAAAATAAACTCAATCATTTCTAACCTGATAAAAAATGCTATTAAGTACACTGATAAGGGGAGCATAGAAATTCTATGCAATAAAAAAGGATCGAAGCTTGAATTTAATATCACAGATACCGGAATGGGAATTCCCGAAAATAGGATTCATTCCATTTTCAATCGTTTTGAACAGGCAGATATTGAAGACACAAGGGCTCTTGAAGGTTCAGGATTGGGTCTTGCTATTTCAGAAGCCTATGTTGAGATGTTGGGTGGTAATATTGGTGTTGATTCAGAACCGGGAAAAGGTTCTACATTCTATTTTACTCTACCGTGGATCGAAAAACAAGAAAAGCCAGAACACATAAAGGAGAAAGAAGTATTAAACACAGCTAGCAATAATCAAATTAACATCTTAATAGCCGAAGATGACGATATCAGTTTTGAACATCTCGAAATTGTCCTAAATAATATAGCAAAAAGCATAGCCAGAGCTGTAAATGGAAAAGAAGCCATTGAGTATATGAAGAACAATAAAGATATTGATTTGGTACTTATGGATGCTAAAATGCCAGTGATGGATGGTTATACAGCAACAACAGAAATCCGTAAATTCAATAAAGATGTAATTATTATTGCACAAACAGCATATGCCATTGAAGGAGACAAAGAAAAAGCAATTGCAGCAGGTTGTGATGATTATATTTCGAAACCTATAATAGCAGATAATCTGATAAGAAAAATTATAGAATACATAAAGAAACAATGATTAACTGGCTCTAATATCATATAATTTAAAGACCTATTAGACCACAAAAATGCAAGTAGTTTGGTATTTTTCAGCATTTAATAAATTGGCAAAATGTATGAATACTTCCGCTCAATTGAGTTTTAAAACAGCGTTGGAACAAGCCACTTATATTTCAGCGGAAAAGTATTAAGCAATATAGTTTGGAAAGATAGTAGCAGGCTAAAAAGCATTTTAAGGAAAGTAGAAAATGCAATTAGAGATTGAATATTTGCAAAAAGAATTAAAAAACAAATCACTAAATTTGCACAAAACCTGAGGAAGTCGGATTTTGTAAATTATTGATTATGTATAATATAGGTTGAGCTTAGACGAGATAACAAAGAAAAATAAGACTGAGAAATTATTAACCGGAATTCATCAAAAATGAAATTAAAGACAGCAATCATAATAATACTAATAATTGCCTCTACAGGAGCGTGGTCGCAAACTATAGTTGATAGCAGCAAAATTGTAAGGATACTAACATTTAATATTCTTCATGGTGCAACTACAAAAGGAGATTTTAATTTAGATCTAATTGCTAAGGTAATTAAAAATGCAAATCCCGATTTTGTTGCCATGCAGGAGGTTGATTTCAAAACAAATAGAGCTAAAAAGTACGACCTAACAATGGAATTAGCCTGGCGGACAAAACTAATTCCTCTATTTGGCAGAGCGATGCCATACGATGATGGTGAATATGGGGAAGGGATATTGTCTAAATATACAATTCTACAAAGCAGAAATGTAGCTCTACCCTATACTTTTGGAAACGAACCAAGAACAGCATTGGAAATAACAACAATTATTAATTCAAAAGATACCATATCCTTTATTGGAACGCATTTAGATCATACAAAGGATGAAAAAGACAGGCTAGCTCAGGCAAGAAAAATCAATGAAATATTTTCCTCGAATAAATATCCCACTATTTTGGCAGGCGATTTAAATGCTGAACCGGGAAGTAAAACGATAAATATTCTTGAAGAAATGTGGACGGCTTCATACAATAAGGATAGTATAGTCTATACCTACCCTTCCGATTATCCTATCAAAAAAATTGATTACATAATGTTTTATCCGAGAAATAGGTGGAAAGTACTTGAAAAAAAGATTATTCAGGATAGCATTGCATCAGATCATTGTGCCTATCTGGTAATTATTGAGCTATTGGATTAATAAAAAAGTATATGTATCAATAATCACATTAGCTATATTTTGCAAAACACAAATCAAAAAAATGATTCAGAGTTATCTCAATATTTAATATATTTACGGAAAATTTGGAATTTGGTATGATATTAAGGATGGTGAAATATATTGAATGATATCTTGTCATATATAATTAGTCTATGGTAAACACTATAATGCAATGTTTAAAACTATGAATATGCAAAAGCTCTCATATTTAAGAAATCTATTTCTATGAAAAATCCAAGGGTAACTTGTAAGAATATTGAAGCATTTTCAGCAATATATATTTATATATTTTTATTTGGTTATAGCCTGTATAATTATGTGCAAAATTCTGAAAAAATACAAAAATTACTTAACATCATTAAAAGTTCTCGGCATGATATTATAGAAGCTCGAACGTTGATGTTTTTAGGAAACATATACGAATTATTTGTAGTAATTAATTACAAATTTAAATTAAATGAGAAAGGTGAAACCGACAGATTCATTGAAGCTTTACCTGAGCTCAACACTTCATTAATAAATTTAATCACAGAAATTAAATCAAAACTTATCTTTGATGCAGAAAAAAAAGAGACTGAAATTGACATAAAAACAATTAAAAACTTAATCCCTAAACTGAAAGAATTACTTGAAAAGAAAAATCCAAAAGCCAAAGCTTTAATTAAGGAGCTTGAAAAAGCTGGATTAGCAGGAGAAATATTTGATGAAATAAAGAAAAAGCTAAGTAAATATGATTTTAATGTAGCTTTATTATTAATCGATAAATTATCAATTTAACAATAATTAAAAGCAACCGAATATGTCATTACCAAAAATAATATCAGTTGTATTAATTGCAATTGCATCTATAACATTTAATGTGCGATATGCCATTGGACAAGCAGGTCTTGATTCATTACATAGTATTTGGAACGATACTGATAAGCCTGATACAATCCGCCTTGATGCAATTATCAAAATAGCAATAGAAAGTAGTAAGAAATATCAGCATGACAGTGCTATCAATTTTTCTCAATTGCAATTTGACTTTGCCAAAGAAAAGGGATTAAAAGAGCATATGGCAGGTGCCTTAAACACAATGGCAAAAAGTTTTTACTTTAAGAGTGAATACTTGATTTCCATTAACTACTATACACAATGTATAGCCATATTGGAAGAATTAGGAGATAAAATGGGAATTGCTACTAGTGTAAGTCATATTGGAACTAATTTTTACAGACAGGGTGATTACTCCAGCGCCTTTGAAAATTATACTCGCAGTTTAACTATTTATGAAGAACTAGGAGACAAAAAGGGATCCGCTAACACCTTAATGAACATTGGGATTATTTATTATGTACAGGGCGATTATGCCACGGCAATTGACTATTATACCCGCAGTTTAATCATCAGGGAAAAAATAGAAGATAAATATGGGATAGCTTATAGTTTACTTAACATTGCCATTATTTATACTGTGATGGAAGATTACATCAAGGCAAAGGAGTATAATATTCGCTGTTTAAGCATCAACAAAGAGCTAGGAAATAAAAATGGAATTGTACATAGCTTATATAATATTGGTAGTAATTTTTACAGTCAGAGCGATTATTTAAATGCTTCAGACTATTTTTCACGATGTTTAAAAGTTGCGGAAGAGATTGGGTATAAAGAATATGCAGCCCTTTCCTTTTATGGTTTGGGTGGTATTAAAAGTATGCTGAATGAACTTTCTGCTTCAAATGACTATTACAAAGAGGCTCTAACTATATTTGAAAAAACTGGAAGCAAAGGAAATATTGTTAGTGTCTTAAACAATATTGGAATTAATTATAAGAAACAGGGCAAAAATCAAGAAGCAATTTCATACGGTGCACGTGCCCTAACCATAGCAAAAGAGATAGGAGATGCCAGAGAAATACAGAATGCTGCAAAAGCCTTATACAATGCTTACAAATCCGCTGGCAGAAATAAACCAGCTTTAGAAATGTATGAACTTTATATAGCAACAAGAGACAGCATTAATAGTGAAAAGAATCAGAAAGAGGTTATTCGGCAAAAGTATGAATATGATTATGAAAAACAGGCTATAGCAGATAGTGTAGCTTATGTTCAAACACAAGAAGTCCAGGACGCCAAGCTTGAAAAATCCAGAATCTTACAATATGCTTTAATTGGTGGGGCGACTTTGTTACTGGTATTTCTGGGATATGTGTTCAATAGATATCGGATGACTCAAAGGCAGAAATTAATAATCTCTGAGCAAAACAAGGAACTTGCAACTGCAACAAAACATGCAGAATCAGCAAATAATGAATTGAAAACTAAATCCAAAGAGTTGGAAAAATTTAATAATGCGATGCTGGATAGAGAAATGAGGATTATTGAGTTGAAGAAAGAGGCTAACAACTTGGCAAAAACGAATAATACTGATATTCCTTACCCGGAAGTTGAGGACGTTTAGTATAATTAATTATGAATTCAAAAAGAACATTATGAAATATAAAATCACTCTTCTTGCTATTTTTATCAGCATTGGTCTGAGTTCCATAGGTCAGGTTAATATTGACTCCTTATGGAATGTATGGAACGACACTAACCAGCCTGACACCACTCGTTTAAAAGCAATACACGATATAGCCAAGGAAGGCTATTCCTATTCACAACCCGACAGTGCTTTCTATTTTGCACAAATGGGATATGACTTTGCAAAAAGCAAGGGATTAAAAAAACAGATGGCAGACGCTTTAAGCCTCCAGGGAATGTGTTCTTATTACAAGGGTAACTTAACCATTGCTAGTGACTACCATAAACGATCTTTGGCAATTCAAGAAGAAATTGGGAATATGAAAGGAATAAGTGTATCCCTTCATAATATCGGGATTAATTACCATGTAGAGGGGGATTATGTCAACGCCCTAAATTATTATAGGCGCAGTTTAACTATCAACGAAAAAATTGGAAACAAGAATGGAATTGCTATGACCCTTGGAAACATCGGGATGATTTATCGTGATCAAGGGGATATTGCCAACGCCCTTGACTGTTATACGCGCAGCTTAGCCATCAATGAAAAAATTATGAATAAAAGGGGAATTGCTTTCGCCCTATCGGGCATTGGGAATATTTATAATGACCATGGGGATTACTCAACTGCCATTGACTATTATAACCGCAGTATAGCCTTCAGTGAAGAAATTGATGATAAACGTAGGATTGCTTTTTCCTTAGTGAACATCGGGATGGTCTATTATAAACAGGGCGATTCCGCAAGAGCCTTAGACTATTATACACGCAGTCTAACCTTATTCGAAGAAATTGAGACCAAACAGGGTATTGCTCAAACCTTAAAAAGAATGGGGGATGTTCATTATGAACAGGGTGATTACGCAAGTGCGATAGCTTACAACAGCCGCTCGCTATCCATAGCACAAGAGATCGGTCTTGCAGAAGAGACAAGGGATGCCGCTCAAGCCCTTTATGAGTTATATAAAGCCACGAATAGGCAAAAACCAGCCCTGGAAATGTACGAGCTTTACATAACAACAAGAGACAGTATTAATAGTGAAGAAAACCAGAAAGAGGTTATCCGTCAAAAATATAAATATGAATATGATAAACAGGCAATAGCTGATAGCGTAGCTTATATTCAAGTGCAAAAAGTACAGCAAGCCAAACTTGAAAAATCTAAAACACAACAACTTGCATTGATTATAGGTGTGATTTTGTTACTGGTATTTTTGGCCTATATGTACAATAGATTTCGTGTAACCCGAAAACAGAAATTAATAATCTCAGAACAGAATAAGGAACTTGCAACTGCTACAGAACTTGCAGAAACAGCAAACAGTGAATTGCAAACTAAATCCGAAGAGTTGGAGAAGTTTAACACTGTAATGCTGGATAGAGAAATGAGAATTATTGAGTTGAAGAAAGAGGTTAATAATTTGGCAAAAACTAATGACACTGGAACTCCCTATCCTGAAATTGGGGATAAATAAAAAGTAGAATTAAAGATGAACTCAAAAAGAATTATATGAAAAAGAAAATTACTCTTTTTGCTATATTTATCAGCATTGGTCTGACCTCCATATGTCAGATAAACCTTGACTCCCTGTGGAATGTATGGAACGATAATACTAGGCCTGATACCATTCGCCTTGACGCAATTAATAAATTAGCACAGGAAAGCAAAAAAAAATATCAGTATGACATAGCTTTTAATTATGCTAAATCACAGTTTGATTTTGCCAAATTAAAAGGATTAAAGAAACATATGGCTTTTGCCCTTTACACCATGGGTGCGAGTTCTTATTTCAAAAGTGAATACTTGAATGCCATTGATTATTTTACACAATGTATAGACATCAGAAAAGAAATTGGTGGTAAAAACGTTATTGCTTCTTGCTTGACCTATATTGGAATTAATTATTATACTCTGGGTGATTACTCCAGTGCCCTAGAATATTATACTCAAAGTTTAACAATCTATAAAGAATTAGGCTCTACAAGGGGAATTTCAACAACCAACTTAAACATTGGAATTATTCATTTTGAAAGGGGTGATTACAGCACTGCAATTGACTATTATACTCGCAGCTTAGTCATGCAAGAAAAATTAGATGATAAGCAAGGGATTTCCTATTCATTATCTAACATTGCTATTATTTATAGTAAGATGGGTGATTACATCACAGCAAGTAACTATTATACTCGTAGTTTAGGCATCTTAGAAGAAATAGGCGATAAAAAAGGAATTTCTAATGCATTGTATAACATTGGGAGTAATTTTCTCAAACAAGGTGAATATATCAAATCCATAGAAAACTATTTAAGTTGTTTAAAGATTTCAGAAGAAATTGAAAACATAGAATATAAAGCATTATCATATAGGGGTATAGCTGATAACAAAAGTGAACTTCATGAGTTTAATGTTGCAATTGAATATTACACTCGAGCCTTAGATATCTTTGACAAAATTGGGGATAAAAAAAACATAAGTTCTACCTTAATCAACATCGGAATTAACTATAAAAAACTTGGCAATAATCAAGAAGCAATTACATATAGCAATCGTGCACTGAACTTAGCAAAAGAGATGGGTCATACTTTAGAAACAAGGAAATCTGCAAAAATATTATATGATGTTTATAAATCTATCGGTAAGAACAGGATGGCTTTAGAAATGTACGAGCTTTACATTACAAAAAGAGATAGCCTCGACAGTGAAACAAACCAAAAAGAAGTTATTCGACAAAAGTATAAGTATAATTACGACAAAAAAGCCATAGCTGATAGCGTAACTTATCTCCAGGTCCAAAAAGTACAGCAAGCAAAACTCGAAAAATCCAGGATCCTACAATATGCTTTAATTGGAGGCGTGACTTTATTGCTTGTATTTCTGGGATATGTGTTTAATCGATTTCGGATAACCCAAAAGCAGAAATTGATGATTTCTGAACAGAATAAGGAGCTTGCAACTGCCACTAAACTAGCAGAATCAGCAAATATTGAGTTGCAAGCAAAATCTGAAGAGTTAGAAAAATTTAATAATGTGATGTTGGATAGAGAAATGAGAATTATTGAGTTGAAAAAAGAGACAAATAAAATGGTAATGGATAACAATATTGAACTTCCTTATCCTGAAGTTGGTGATGTGTAAAATGTATAAAATATACTTGATCGGAGTAAATATTTTTAAATTAAAGATATTAAGAAATGAATAAAAGTAAAAGAAGAAGGTTCACAAGGGTTTTTAGGGGAAATATAATCCCTATTATTCTTTTGGTATTATTAGTAATCACATTAGCTTTCCTTGGATTAAACCGATTAAAAGAAGATGCCCGCCAAAGAACTTTGGTTTCGCTAACAACAGTGCTTGAAGCAACTCATCAAACCATTTCCCAGGTATGGTTAAAAGGACATTTTTTAGACACTGAAGTTTGGGCTTCTGACGAAAATTTATTAAGTAATACTAAACAATTATTACAGTTAAGTAAAAATAATCAAGACATAATACATTCAAATGCACAAGTTGAAATAAGGAAATATTTTTCTGAGCTATTAAAACTACACTTTGCCTATGGAGTTTTTATTATCTCACCCGATTATTACAGTTTAGCATCCATGCGTGATGCCAACATTGGCACAATCAATTTAATTGCAAAGGCTTATCCTGACAGACTTAAAAAAGTATTTGAAGGAAACATACAATTCATACCTCCCATTTTCTCAGATGTTCCAATAGCAGATGAGAATGGGATTATGAAAGATGAATACCCTACCATGTTTATTGCAACACCAATAAAAGACAATAATGGAGAGGTAATAGCAGCCTTAACCATTCGCTTAAATCCTTTTGATGAATTTTCACTTATTGCACAATCAGGTAAGATTGGTTTGTCAGGAGAAACATATCTGTTTAATGAAAAGGCAATACTAATAACTAAAAGCAGATTCGATTCAGCACTTACTAAAATTGGATTATTGAAGGATGGCAATCCAAGTGTTTTACATATTAAGTTAACCGATCCGGGTGGTAATTTACTGGATGGTTATCAGCCTGGTAATAAAATTTCTGATCAGGAATTAACACTAATGGCACAAAGTGCAACAAATGAAAATGATGGAAATAGTACAGTTGCTTATAATGATTATCGCGGTGTTAAAGTTTGGGGGAAATGGTTCTGGGATCAAGAATTAAATATTGGCTTTGCAAGTAAGATAGATGAATATGAAGCATTAGAACTTTACCGTGAAGCAAGTATAACTATTATTGTTCTATGTGTTTTTTTAATTATCCTGATTTTAGCATCTTATATAATTATTATTAGAAATCAAAATAAAGCAACAGAAGCAGTAACAAAAAGTGAAAATTATTTGCGTGAAGTATTCGATAGTGCAGCAGATGCAATAATCACAACAGATAATATTGGAAACGTCATCTCATTTAATGATTCTGCATCAGCATTATTTGGATATAAATTTAAAGAAGTCAAGGGTAAAAACATTAATACTTTTATAGAGGAATCGTCTAAAAATTCATTTATCCGTGATTTAAAAAAATCCCGTGATAAAAAATTCATTGAAGAATTTAAATTTGGCCATGAATTTCCGGGCATTAAAAAGGATGGTTCAGAATTGGATTTACGAGTTGCCGTAAGTCTGATTAAACATTATAATAAATCTGTTTTTATTATTGGTTGTCACGATATTTCAGGATCAAAACAAGCAGCTTTAAAACTAAAGCAAGGACAAGAGGAATTAGCGAAAACAAATGCTGAAATGGAAAAGGCTCGTAAAGCAGCTTTAAGTATTATGCATGATACCGACAGGGAAAAGAAAAAGACAGCAAAAGCTTTAGCTGAATTGGAAGTTTCAACTGCCAATTCACGTAAACTTTCTCGAGCCATTGAACAAACCCCGGCGTCTGTAGTGATCACAGATAAAAATGGAAAAATCGAATATGTTAATCCAAAATTCACTGATATTACAGGCTTTGGATATGATGAAGCCATTGGCAAGAATCCTAGCATGCTGGACTCGGGCCAACATTCGAAAGAATTTTTCAAAGAACTTTGGGAGACTATTCTTGCAGGAAAAGAATGGCATGGTGAATTTCTAAATAAAAAGAAATCAGGGGAGCTTAATTGGCAATCAGCAAATATTGCCCCGGTAATAAATGACAATCAGAACATAACACATTTCGTATCCATCCAGGAAGATATTACGGATAAGAAAAAGAATGCTGAAGATCTTCATAAACTTTCCAGGGCTATAGAACAGACTCCGACCACTGTGGTTATTACGGATAAAGATGGAACAATAGAATATGTTAATCCTCATTTTGCTGAAGTTACTGGCTATTCATTCAATGAAGCAATTGGTCAGAATCCAAGAATACTCAAGTCTGGTAGTATACCTGATAACTTTTACAAAAAACTTTGGACAACCATAACAGCAGGTAATATTTGGCAGGGTGAATTTGAAAATAAGAAAAAAAGTGGTGAAATCTATTGGGAAATGGCTTCCATTTCTCCAATTAAGAACGATAAGGGTGAAATCACACATTTTGTTGCTGTAAAAGAGGATATAACTGATCGAATAAAAATTCAAAAAGAATTAGAAGCACGTGCTGGCAGGCTAGCCCATCAAAACAAAACACTTCAGGAATTAACCCAAGTAAACAACTATATAGATGTGGATCTTTTATCAGCTTATAGGTTAATAACAGAATATGCAACTATTGGATTAGGTAATGCTCGTTCGAGCATTTGGTTGTATAATGATGACCAGACATCACTAGAATGTATCGATCTTTTTGATTTTGAATCTAAAACAAGAAAGCATTCTTCGGGTCTAAAGCATAAAAAAGAAGACTATCCAAACTATTTTAGTGCATTATTAAAATCAAACCAACTTTCTGTAAATGATGCGCGGAAAGATTCCCAAACCAAGGAATTTACAGAAAGCTATTTAATACCCTTTGATATTTATTCAATGCTGGATATTCCTATTTGGTCACAAGGAAAAAGAATTGGGGTATTTTGTAACGAGGAAACTCAAAAACGTAGAGAATGGGAAACAGATGAAGAACTATTTGCTCGTTCAATTGTCGATTTTATTACCCTTGCCATTGAAACGGCCGAACGTAAAAATGCTCAGAAAACAGCAGAATCAGCCACAATCGCAAAAAGTCAATTTCTTGCTACCATGAGTCATGAAATCAGGACACCAATGAACGCTATTATCGGGTTAACAACTCTTGCCCAGAAAACCGAATTAAGCAAAAAACAGGAAGATTACCTTGGCAAGATTGACAGGTCAGCACATCTGCTATTAGGAATAATAAATGACATTCTTGATTTTTCCAAAATTGAAGCCGGAAAACTTGATATTGAAAAAGTAGATTTTGATCTGGATATTGTTCTCGAAAATGTATCTAACCTAAATGCCGGAAAAGCTCAGGATAAGGAAATAGAATTCATTGTTAAATTAGATAATGATTTGCCGCGGAATTTAATTGGTGATCCTCTTCGTATCAGTCAGATTCTTAGCAATTATTGTAGTAATGCTATTAAATTTACTGAAAAGGGAGAAATACTTGTTCAGGTTGAAATAGAAGAAAAGCTACCTGACAACAATCTTAAACTTATATTTGCCGTGAAGGACACAGGCATTGGACTAACACAGGAGCAACAAAACAAAATGTTTAAGGAATTCAGCCAGGCTGATAGCTCAACCACTCGTAAGCATGGCGGAACAGGTCTTGGGCTTGCAATATCCAAACGTCTGGCAGAAATGATGGGAGGTTCAACATGGCTGGAAAGTGAATTTGGAAAAGGTAGCACATTTTACTTTAGCGGAGTTCTCGGTGTTCAGTCAAAGCAAAAAGAAAATGTATTTAAAGTTTCTGATGATATCTCGAAACTTAGAGTACTTATTTGTGATGATAATGCAGAATTCAGACTATATCTGACTGAAGCAGTCTCAACATTTGGTATTAATTCAAACACGGTAAATTCCGGAATGGATTGTATTGAAGAGCTTAAGCAAAATGATTATGGACTGCTGATTATTGATTGGCTTATGCCCGAAATGGATGGGCTTGAAACAATAGAAAGAATCAAGAAAAATTCGAAAATATCTGAGATTCCAATTCTCTTGACAAGTTCATTTGGCGGTGAAGATATCATTAAAAAAGCATTCAAATTGGGTGTTTCTAATTATCTGACAAAACCATTTGCTTACTCCTCACTGTTTGATTCTATTATGGAAATATTTGGTAAGGAAATAAGAACATCCAGGAAAAGAGTAGTAAAAGGAAAGAAATATTCAGAACATATCAGGAATCTCACTGGTGCAAGAATCCTTTTAGTTGAGGATAATGAAATTAATCAGCAAGTAGCAAGTGAATTGTTAAGGGATGAAGGATTTATTGTTGAGATTGCCAATCATGGACAGGAAGCTGCAGATATGATAAAAGCATCAGGAGTGCCCTCAAAATATAGTTTAGCCTTTATGGATATCCAAATGCCCATTATGGATGGATATACAGCTGCGAAGGAGATTAGAAAATTGTCCCAGTACAAAGATCTGCCAATAATTGCAATGACTGCAGATGCAATGACAGGAGTAAGAGAAAAATGTCTGGAAATAGGAATGAACGATATGGTTAGCAAACCTATTGATCCGGATGAAGTTTTAGGAGCTTTGGTAAAATGGATAAAACCAAAGAAAAATCAAACCCTACCCAATACTAGAAGCAAATCTGAAATAAAAAAGGATTACTCAGAAATTGTAATTCCTAAGATAAAAGGATTAAATATTGCAAGTGCTCTTAAAAGGATTAACAATAAAAAGAAACTTTATAGAGATTTACTTGTTAAGTTTTGTAGTAATTACGAAAATTTTGTGAAGGAATTAAAATCAAATCTTAAAAATAAGGATTTTGAAACCGTTAAACGTCAAGTCCACACTCTCAAAGGAGTTACCGGAAATATAGGAGCAACTGATTTGCACAATTTTGTAAATAGAATTGAAGAATTAAACGAGAAAGGTGAAACTGACAGATTCATTGAAGCTTTAACTGAGCTCAATACTTTATTAATCAATTTAATCACGGAAATTAAAACAAAATTAAGCTTTGATGTAGAAAGTAAAGAAACTGAAATTGACATTAAAACAATTAAAGATTTAATTCCTAAACTGAAAGAATTACTTGAAAAGAAAAATCCAAAAGCAAAAATAATAATTCAAGAACTTGAAAAAGCCGGATTAGCAGGTACAGAATTCAATATTTTAGTTAAATCGATTCAAAAATATGATTTTAGAAAAGCAATTACAACACTAAACAATATTATAATCACTTTTAAATAATTATTATGAAAAGTTTATTTGAAAATACCATCTTAATTGTTGATGACACTCCGGACAATATTGACATCCTTATCGAAATCTTAGAAGATTTTGAAACACAAATAGCGATAAGTGGCAAAGATGCGCTTGAAACAGCTTTTGAAGATACTCCGGATTTGATTCTGCTTGATATAATGATGCCCGAAATGGACGGCTATGAAGTATGTCAAAAGTTGAGAGCAAATGAAAAAACCAAAGAAGTTCCTATTATTTTCTTAACTGCAAAAACGCAAAAGGATGATATTTTGAAAGGTTTCGAAGTAGGAGGACAGGACTATATCACCAAGCCTTTCGATGCACGTGAATTGATGGAAAGAGTGAAAACCCAGCTTGAGCTTAAAACTCAGCGTGAGATTTTGAAAGATATAAATATTACCCTTGAACAAAGAGTTGCCGAAAGAACAAAACAGCTTGATGACTCTAACCAAAAGTTAGAAAAGGCTAATAAAAAACTTCTAGCTCTCGATGATGCAAAAAACAATTTTTTGGATATTATTAGCCACGAAATAAGGACACCAATTAATGGAATTATGGGTTCAGCATATTATCTAACAGATATGATTCAAGATCCTGAGCTTATGGAATTCATTGGAATGTTGAAAGAATCGACAGAAAGGTTAAACAAGTTTACTCAAATAGCTCTTGATATTACGCAAATCCAAACGCATGGCCCGGAAATGGAAAAGCAAAAGTTGTCACTGAATGAAATAGTAAAATTTATCATTCAAAATTTCAATACAGAAGCAGAAAACAAAAATCTTACTATTGTTAATACACTTGTAGAACCTGTTAGTATCTTGGGGATAAAGAATTATATAACTAAAACAATTGACGAACTAATAGCAAATGCCCTCAAATTTTCTTATGAAAATACAGTAATTGAAGTTCAAACTAAAGTTGAAAATGATAAAATAAAATTAAGCGTATCCAATTCAGGGAAAAAAATCCCAGCTGAAAAAATTGAAGAAATTACAAAACCTTTTGCACTTGCAAACGATCATTACGACAAAGACGTAGGATTGGGATTAAGTTTAGTAAAATCAGCCCTTGACCTCCACAATGCATCTTTGGAAATTGTAAGCGATGATGACAAAACTATTTTCACCATATCTTTTAAACCTATATAGTGTTTCTAAGAAAACAGGCAATTTTTATAAAATAATTTATTTTTGATGATATTTCTATTTTCTTTCATGCAGTAAATGCTTTTGTATTAGACAAATGAAAAAAATAGAAATATCGCAAAAAGAGATGTTTTTAA
>JABHKC010000026.1 GCA_018692315.1 Bacteroidota bacterium
AGCGTTGATGTGAATTTAAAACATACTTGAGGCCGTGGAGCAGTGGCTGAGCCAAAAGTTACGTTTAAAGGGAACTGAGACAAAGAAATTATTTCGATAATTCTTTTGCTTAATGAACCGCTAAGTACGAGACCCGTACGCTTAGTGGTGTGAGAGGTGCACTGGCGGTCATTTGACCGTCAGCCGCCTACTCGATTACCTGCTGGGCTTTATTCTATTTTTGTCAATTTCCACCTAAATACTCTTAAGATTTATAAACATTACTAAAACCATTATTCTGAATATATAAAATCTAATCAACGACCTCTAAGTCCAAAAAACCAACCTATTCTTAAACAAAAAAATGGAATTATATTCGGGGAATTTATTTCTGCAATACTTCTAAATTGTTCAACACCTTGAAATGCACATTCAATTACTAAACCGCTTGGATTGTTTTTAGTTGAGATATGAGTGCCAATAGTAGCATGCCAACTAAAATAATTCACTGCTTTCATAAGCAATTTTGCCATGTTATCATCGTCATTTGGACTTGCACCAGTATAAGCAAAACCTGGATCATCACCAGTATTCATACCTAATCCACAACCAAAAGAAAACATTGGTCTATAAACAATATTGCCAGTTTGAAATGCAGGACTTCTTGGCATAAATCTCCAATTTAGAAAATTAAGTTCAATATTATGCACTGTCTTACCATCATAAATATTTTCCATAAAGTAGAAATAGCGATAGATGATATTAAACTCATAATTAAGGTTTCTCCGCTTATTACTATTTTTCTTTCTCTTTTGTTTATATGCCTGGATGCCAAAACCATGTGCAATAATAGGGTAAAAACTTCTCATGTAACCAAGATTTTCATCAAATGCAGATACTTCCAAATTCAAAGGCATTTCATAGAATAATCCAAAATAACTACGAATCGGTCTTCTGAAAACATCAGTTTCTGTCCAATCTGTTTTACCACATGTTCTAATTAATTTCTTCACATGATTTATATCTGATGCAGTTGGATTTAACTCAATATATTTTCGAAAACTCTGCTTTGCTTTAGCACAATTATCGATTGCTTTATAATTTATTCCAAGCAAATAATAAATATCTTCTAAAAGTGGTGCATATTCTTTTGCTTTTTGGAATGAATTAATAGCGGCATAATAATTACCATCCCTGCTTTGCTGTTTACCCTTTTCAATCCACTCATCTGCAAGATAAGATTGTGCGGTTGCACTAATTGAAAGTAATACTAAAATTAACAATAATATATTTTTCATGTCATTTATAGTTAATGTCGTTGGTTTTAATTAATTTCTGATATTGTTCTGCTGATTTTTCTAAACAAAACCCTCTTTTATCCAAGTCGTTTATCCATGTAAATAAATGGTTTATTTCACTTTTTACGCTATTAGTATTAAGTTGGCAATCAAAACAATTGTTGTCCATTACATGTTTACCAAAAGATTGAGAATCTTTCTTATTCTGATATACATCCAAGCAGTTGAATGATTTTTTCATTTTATTAATCCAAGTATTAGCAAATTGTATGTCTCTGTTGATATTATTCTGTTCCATTATATTAATATCTTTTTTTCCTTTCGCAAAATAATAGACTGAACCATATATTGTTAGTTCACCAGCAATTAATGAAAACTTAACTATTGGCGAAGCCTTAAAAACATATTTAGAATTCTTGCTTATATCAATACTAGTTGATAATAATAATTCACCAACTTCTTTCCATGCTTTCAAACTTTTTTGTGAATGGATTTTTTTCGTAATTGAAAAAGTCTTTTCTGAATAATTGTAGGTTTTTGCAAAAAGGTCTTTTGATTTTTTTGAAACTTTTTCAAATGTTTTGACATCTAAAATTTGCCCTTTGAATGTTTTGTCCGTTAGTTGACTTAATAGACTTTTACCCAAACCCATTTGTATAATTTTTGCAACTTCGTCAATAGCCATGTTTTCAATGTTATCAACCATTTCTTGCATGGTACTAGCCCATATTTTATTTATATCATCTTTAACAGCAGTCAGAGATTTTAAATGATGGACATAACTTTCAGCAATATATATTTTTTCAGGAAGAGATTCAAAAGCATTTATGGCTACAATACCAATTTCTGAATGTTTCCTTGCATTCTCTTCCTTGATTTCTTTATTTTTTTCATCAATATATGCTTGCAAACTCTCCCCAGTAATTCTATTTTCATTACTTTCTTCAATACAATGTGAGAATGTTGCTTGGTTTGCTCTGTAGTTTTTATTTAGGCACTTTCCATTATTTGATATATAATTACTTTTATCCTTGTTATGATATATTTCGCTATTATATTTAACTACATTGTCATCTAAATAGTAGAACCCTTTTTTGCCATCAAGGTAAAATTCAACTTTTTTCACACCTTTGTTTTGTGCTGATAAAATTTCTTCCTGTGTTTTTTCTTTCTCAATTTCTTCTATGGAGTTTTCACCAACAATGGCTTCTTCACCTTTTCCAGAAAAAGCACCTGCAATTCCAATCAAAAGTTCAACATCTTCTTCAGATGTATTTCTTTTGGATGTGGTTGTTTTAGCAGGCAATCTTTGAACTTGTTCTTGTTGCTTGATTTCCTTATTCTTTATAGGTTTTCTTTCTTCATAACATCGACAATCCTTTTCTGAATATTTTTTTCCTTGCAATTCCCAATAAACTGCTCTTTTGATTTCATCCCCCAAGAATTTATCAACATACTTTTGGCAATCCTTCTCTGTTTTAAATATTCTATTTGTACATGTGGCTTTCCATTGAGCTTTGACAGATAAACAGTTTAGGATTATGAATAAAACAATAATAAGCTTTTTCATGTTTATTTAGTTTTTCAAATAATAATACCTACTAAATTAATATTATGAATCTTCACTTCTCACATTTCGGACTATACATTTAGTTCCAATTTTTACCGTTCTTTTTCCACCTTCTGCAAGGATAAATATTGATGTAGAAAGCCAATTCCCTCCTCTACTCTCATAGTTGAAATGCACTAACTTATCTTGTTTGCAATTATTTGTAAAGATAACAACACTATTTCCTTCGATACTTTTGTAATTAGAATAGATACGGTAGGAGATACAGTCAGTTGACTCATTATCATCTGAATTAGTCGAATTTGATGAATTTGATGAATTTTCATAATTGGATGAATAATATGCTTCCATGAAACCACAACCAGTAACAAGAAATAATATTACGACTGTTGAAACGAAAATTTTTATTATCTTTTTCATGATTACAATTTTATATTTTCACCTACTCTTTTTAGGATTTTCAGCATACTCCTATTTACAATTTTAGTTATATTTTTTCATGTTTCAATTTACGACTAATTTTCTTTTTCAGCCTTGCAGGTAACGATTGCAATATGGCATGAAGCGGATTGCGAGTGATTCCGTATCAAATTGAGATGAAGTTGAAACGGGCTAAACCCGTTCCAACTATGCACTACTCCGCTTTTTGCTATATTGCGTGTTGAACTAAACCTCACATTCGTGAGGTGGTTTTTGTGGAATTTGTAGTCTTAGTTTTTCAGTAATTATCAAATTTGTCATATTATTAATTTAAAATTTAATTATGACAAATGTAAAAAAAAATTTCTACAAGAAGCTA
>JABHKC010000027.1 GCA_018692315.1 Bacteroidota bacterium
AAGATAGTAACTTATTGGAAAAAAATATACATGAACTCCATTTTTATTTAAAAAATTAATGTTTTTTATCAAAGCTTGCATTTGTCTGTATTACAGAATATTAACATCATTTTGCTTGTTTTTATGAATTATGCAGGTTAGGAACTGTGATATTATAAACAACATTTATTAAGCCCGCTTTTCTAAGCCATTCAATGGTTTGCTCGAATGTTGTTGACCTTGCATTTTTGCGAACATCACCATACTTGAATTTTTTGTTTTCTTTTGCTATTTGTCGAGGTATGGAGATCCATAGTTCAGAAGTTTTTATTGATTGCGATTTTTCAGTATGTTTTGAAAAATCTCTTTTGTAGGCTTCGACTATTTCATTTTGAATTTTTCTGGCTTCTGTAATGTCTTTATTATGAAAATAATTTTGTAGAACTTCAGGCATTCCTCCTAAGAATATGTACATTTTAAGAAGTCGAAGGATTTTTTCGTGCAAGATTTCGGGAAAAGGTTCAACTTTTTTCACAGATAAAAGCTTCTCTGCCAGCAATTCCTCGTCCGAAGCAATAAGAAATTCTATAAAATTCATCGGGTAGAGTGTCATGAAATTTACTTTTCCTACAGGGAAACTGGTTTTTTTGCCAACACTCACCCCCAGTAAAGAACCCGCTGCAACAATATGATAATAAGGACCTTGTTCGCAGAAATATTTCAGACTTGTTAGAACTTCGGGAACTGTTTGAATTTCATCAAAAAAAATTAGAGTATCGCTGAAGGCAATTTTTTTCCCTATATACAAACTTATATTATTAATGATTTCTTGAGGTTTTAGCTCATTTTTAAACAGAGTTGACAGATTAGGATCTTGTTCAAAATTTAAATAAATGTAGTTTGAGTATTCCTTTTGCCCAAATTCACTTATTAGATAAGTTTTACCAACCTGACGAGCACCTTGCAACAACAGTGGTTTACGATTTTGGCTATTTTTCCAAACCAACAAATTTTTGTATAAACTTCGTTTCATAATTTTATCTCCAAAAAAACGTTACAAACATACAAATATATCTCCCAAAAAGTGTCATACCTGTGCAATTTTATCTCCAAAAAAGTGTATTTCCTATCAAATTTTTAATAAAGAAAATGGAGTACAGCCACGTTTGGTGGTTGTTGCGGGAACTAAGTCAATCTTTCGCTATCAAGGTGTAAGTGCATGAAAATCAAAAGCTACAGTTAATAGGCACTCCTCAAGTTAGTTTAACCAAAAGAATAATAATAAATCATAAAGAAAATATCTTCATCATCAAGGCTTGAGTAGAATCAACGCCAATTTTCGAAAGTATTTTCCGCCGATGTGTATCTACCGTATGCTTACTGATGAACAATTCGTCAGCAATTTTTTTGCTGGTAGTTCCATTTATCATGTATTCAAATATTTCTGTTTCTCGCTCCGAGAGCTTATAATCTAAAGCATATTTTTTAGCAATATTTTGTATGTCAACTGATTTGCCATTCAATCGGGAGATACATGCTTTCAACTCAACAATATCAATGGGTTTTACAAGATAGTCGAAAGCTTCTTGTTTAATTGCCTTTATCGCATAATGATTGAAAGCAGTTACAAAAACAATTTTTGATTTTAAGCCCGCTTCTCGCAGAGATTTCACCAAATCGAAACCTGTCATCTCCGGCATTTCAACATCAGTGAAAACTATATCGGGTTTGAGTTTGATAATTTCAGGAATGGCTATTTTTGGATATATAAAATCTGCTACAAGCTCAATTTCAGGAAATGATTTTAAGAGAGATTTAAACCTTCTTATTGCAAATTGTTCATCATCAACCAGTATTGCAGTCATAATCTTATTTTAAATTGATCATTGATAATTGAAACATTTAGTCATAATGAAACCTGCATTTTGCTATGTGTATTTCATTGTCCTTAACCCGATAAATAAGTCTGTGTTCGCCATCAATTCTACGCGACCAGAATCCATTATATTTATGCTTCAAAGGTTCCGGTTTCCCAATTCCTGAGAATGGTTCACGAGAAATATTTTTTAGCAAATCATTAATTCTTTTTAAGGTTTTTTTATTGGATTTTTGCCAATATAAATAGTCCTCCCACGATTCATCTACAAATATATATTTCATGAATCAATGAGGTCTTTATGAAATGACGACTTGCTTTTCAATTTTTCTATTGCTGAATCCAACCTGCTTTCATTTGTTCTTGAAGACAATTCATGTTTGGTCGCATTTAATGAATTGTATTCATCTAATGAAATTACAACCACTCCTGAGTCTTTGCCGCGATTAATAATCAAGGTTTCAAAGTTATTAGTAACATTATCAAGATATTTTTTAATATCCTTTCTGAAATCCGAAATTGATGTTGTTAACATTATCCGTCTATTTTAGTACACAATAAAGTACAAATATATGTACTAATATTTAGAATTCCTAATTTTTCTTTTCATGCACAAATTTTCCTTTAATTGAGTACCATTGTATAATTGAACCATTGAATAATTGTATAATTGTATAATTGAACCATTGAATAATTGTATAATTGAACCATTGAATAATTGAATAATTGAACCATTGAATAATTGAATAATTGAACCATTGAATAATTGAATAATTGAACCATTGAATAATTGAAAATTTACACAGGTATTTCAATTCTTACTTTTGTGCCACTTTTGTCCGGCTCATTTTCTTCAATATCAGTCATATTATATTTTATTCTTTTGCCCGATAGTTTTTTGTAAAGCTCCAAAATTTCATCAGCTATTCCGATGCCTTTTCCGGTTCCTTTAGTGTTTTGTTCTTTTGCTTGCTTTCTGCCAATTCCATTATCTACGATTTCTATGAAAATATTTTTGCCGGTTTTCGATGCTTTTATTGTCAAATATCCATCCTCTCGTTTCGGAAGCAAACCATGTTTTATGGCATTCTCAACAAAAGTATGAATTATCATTCTTGGAATTTCTATTGATAGTTTCACTGTTTCGTCCACCTCTATAGAATAATCGAAACAATTGCTGTAACGAACTTTTTGTACCTCAATAAAATTCCGGCAAAACTCCAGTTCTTTTTTTAAACTCACTGTAACTTTATCGCTATTCATCAATGATTGTTGCATCAGATTCGAAAAACGCTGCATAAATTTTTCAGCAAGTTTAATTTGTTGCTGGTCATACATTCCTGAAATTGAATTAAGAACATTTATTGTAAAATGAGGGTCTATTTGGTTTTTCAGGGAAGAGTATTGGAGTTTTAAAACTTGTTTTTCTTTTTCGTATTTTTCTTTGGCAAGTCTATTTTGAACCTGATTTAAGGAATAAAAAAACAAATAGAAGATTAGAAAAATGGCAATGTAGATTGGATATTGCCAAAAATACAAAGGATTAATTGTGAATTCGTAAGTATATGAAACACCCCCAGAATTAATGTGTAAAAATCTTCTTTTATCCTTGGTTACTTGAGTTTGTATTTTTCTCGACATTCCTGTTCTTGCTATCGTTCCTAATTTATGAATTTCTTTAAGATGCTCATCAAGAACAGTCACACTATTGTGCCCATCAGTAAAAATTATAAACTCCTCTATTGAGTCTCCATCAATATCGAAATTAACAACTTGTTGTTTTGGGATATTCCTCATGCTTGCAGGTAGATTGATTGGTTGAATAAGTTGTGGCGAAATAATTTCGAAGCTTTCGTTTTTGTTATTTGAAATTAATAATCGTTCCATACTTTTTGATTTTAAATGTAAATAATTGTACGAATTAGCATCTGAATATTCAAGCAAATTTATTTCAGAAACCTTCTTTCCCAAGGGTGTATAAAAAAAAGTTTTTGTATACTTCCTTCTTCAACGGTTCGTATTTGATACAGACAAGCAAAATAGTTCTCATTATTAAAAACAATATGACAAGGGTCAACAGTACACATATCTCCTTCAAACTTTACTGGTTTAAATTTGAATTTTAGATTGGTGTCAAATACCATTAAATATCCATTATTGTCCCTGTATGGGATATCTTCAGTATAATTATCTGGTGAAGTAACCATTCCAAATATTTCATCTATAGAATCGTTATCAATATCAGCAAAATGTACATAATTAGAAAAACCTGCACCTGATTTTGGGGAACTATTTATTGTTTGATTCTGAATATCGTAACAAAACAAATTTCTTGGATATCCTGAGTACCCACTACCAAGATAAAAATATACTTTTTTTGAAGCATTTTTCTTAGGACTCATTACCTTCCCTCCAAACAAAAACACATCAATATCATTTGTTTGATTATAATTTGATTTTGCAATAAATTTGTGCCTAATTATAAATTCTTTTTCTCCAAAGAACTCAATCCCATACAAAAAAAGTGAATCATTCGATTTGGTAACAGTGTACATTTCTTCCAATCCATCATTATCGTAATCTCCAAAAACTGGGATATGTATATCCAACCAACTTCCTTTTGGATTCCATTCCTTAAGTAAAAGACCATCTTCGTCCATAACTAAAACAATTGGGCAATTCTTGTCGTTGTTGTTTACGTTTATATGTATTGTTTCTTTTAATCCATTTCCATTCAGATCATGATAGAAGGTTTCCTGATGCTGATCAATTCTTCTACTATCCATTAAGCTCACATTTGTCTTCGAAAAGTCGAATGGTAGCAAATACAGAAATACAGAACCAAAAATTACAGTATAAAACACTGGGTTTGTTATTATCTTTCTATACATATTTAAGGTAAACACTTATGACAAAATTATATAATTACTAAAAATACTTAATTTTTGTTTTACAAACATACTACTTATCTTATTATTAGATAGATTAACATTCATAAATTTACAAAACATATCATTCCGTAATTATTGCTAATTTATTTATTAAGCGAGTAAAGGTATCCAATAATACTCATCTATTTGTATTAAAATCAATATTAATGAGTATTGTAGGATTTTTTAAATCGCTAAACCTTTGCCAACGAAAATTATTGAGATGTTTTATTTTTTAATATTAATTTAAATTATTGGTTATGAAAAAGTTTATTATTATTAGTGTTTCTTTTCTTTTTTGTGCAAATTTTCTATTTGCACAAAATTTATCGACAGGTTTGATTGCTTATTACTCATTCAATGGCAATGCAAACGATGAAAGTGGGAATAATTATCATGGTGTGGCCAATGGAGCAACCTTAACAACAGATCAATTTGGGAATCAAAATTCAGCTTATTATTTTGATGGTATCGATGATTGCATATTACTTAATCCCATAGGCTTGCAGGGCTGTTATTCAATAAGGCTATTACTGAAACCAGAAGATGTATCAAGTAGTACCCAAGAATTATTTATTTCAAATGGTTTTAGTAGCAATACTCAATTTGTACTTAGAAACGATGGTAGTATTGGTTTTGATTTTTGGCCCTTAGATTATCTGCATACTACTGATAACCATATAGTTAATAATTATTGGTATGATATTGTTCTAACAAGAGATTCATTAAATCGTAAAATATTTATTAATGGAATTGAAGTTGCATCAGCTACAACAAACCTACAAAATAATGATAGTGATGGCTGGTCTATTGGAGGGCAACAAGTTTATAATCAATATTATTATAAAGGCATTATGGATGAAATTCGGGTCTATAATCGCCAACTTTCTGTGAATGAAATTAATGAATTGTATTATGAAGGTAATTCGTCAACAATAACACAAGAATCATTAGGAATTGTTCCATTTGCTTATGGGAGTATGGTTTCAGTTCCTAATACTGTAGATGGTAATATTTATTTGTTAGGTGGTCGTGTAGGAGGTTCCGTTTACATATCGAGTGACACAATATGGAAATACAATCTTGCACAGCAAAACTGGAGTCCTGAAAGCTATTATCTTCCGTATGGGATTGACTATTCATCAGCAAGTTATTTGAATGATCATATTTATATGTCTCCAGGATTTGCTACTGGAAATTCAAATGGATGGGGTAGCCACAACAAAATGATTGATGTAGATTTGTCAAATCAAATGGCTTCAGAAACTCATGCTTTTACAGGTTTTTCAAGTATATGGTTTTCCAGTAATTGTGAATATAACGGAAAGATTTATTTCATAGGTGGTCATAATGGTTCAGACCAGACAGAAATATTTGAGTATGATCCAATATCAGATACATTAATTCATGTTTCTGATTTGCTTAATGCAACAACAGGAGCAACAGTATTTGTAGGTTCGGATAATTGGATTTATATTTTAGGACATCATGCTACAAACCATATTAATCAAAGATTTAATCCTTTGACTTATCAAACAGAATTGCTATCAACAAGTATGAAATCACCATGTAATTTTTGGCATATAGAGAATAATAATGAATTATACTATTTCTACCGAAGTGCAAGTGACACTTTAGTATATAAATATAATTACATTTTAGATGTGATTAATACGACAGAGTTTTCTGTACATGGTCAGTTTGAGAATGTTTTTAGTATTAGTCATCCTAGCGATCCAAGAGTAATTTATTCATTAAAAGTCAATTCAGCTTCTAATCAATCAGATGAATTAGTAAAACTAACTTTAAATATTTCTGTTCCACCAGTACAGATAATTCCAAATTTCATTGCTACTAACACAAATGCTTTTGTAGGTGATACAATTCAATTAACTGACCTTTCAACCGGAAATCCAATAAGTTGGTTATGGGATTTTGGAGACAGCACAACCTCTACATTGCAAAATCCATTGTATATTTATTCGAGTGCAGGACAATATGATGTTTCATTGATTGTTTCTAATGGAACAACAAGTGATACATTAGTTAAATATGGTTATATTCAAGTTGATAGTCCTGTACTAACAACACCAGATTGGTCATACACCATAACTTCCACAAACCACACAATCCTTATCCATGAATCCACTCCAATTACAATAAATGGAATTCAAATTGAACCTGGTGATTATGTAGGAGTATTTTACGATTCATTGGGAACTTTGAATTGCGGTGGTTATCGGATTTGGGAATCAACAAGTACAACTATTTCAGCATGGGGTGAGGATATTGGAAATGATGGCTTTGTTGCCGGAAAACAATTTAAGTGGAAAATTTGGGATGCTTCGGAGAATATTGTGTATGATGTATATGCAACCTATATACCAATTTCTATTAATAATCAAATATTTAATCAGGGGAATTTTGCAGTAAACGGAATAAGTGGTTTGTCTTCATTAAGCACAAGAGAATCTCAGGAAATTGTTTTACCTTATGGTTGGAGTATTTTCTCAACATATATTAATCCAATAAATTCATCTTTCGATACAACCTTTAATGAGATAGTTTCAAATGTTGAAATTGTTAAAAACTATCTCGGACAAACTTATTGGCCATTTTATGGAGTAAACTTAATTGGAAATATTTCTATTTGTGAGGGTTATCAAATTAAAATGAATCTTGAAGATACATTGATAATTACAGGTTTATCTGTTCACCCCGAAAATACAAATTGCGATATCCCTGCAGAATGGTCGATAATATCATATTTGCGTAAAAGCCCTTCATCTGTAGTTGATATGATGAGCACTATTGTTAGCGATATTGTAATTGTTAAAGATTATTTGGGTGAAATATACTGGCCATTATATGGTGTTAATTCCATTGGGAACATGGATCCAGGCGAGGGCTATCAAATAAAAATGCTCAATGCAACAACTCTAACATATCCTGCAAACACAGCAAATGTTTCAAAATCAAATATCCAAATTTTAAAACCTAATTATTTCAAAGGAGTGAAAAACACCGGCTCAAATATGACTCTCGGAATTCCAAAAACTGCTTGGGAAATAGAACCACAAATTGGAGATGAAATTGGAATTTTCTGCGAAAACGGAAAACTTGTTGGCTCATCAGTTTTTATCGGCGAAAACCTTGCAATTTCCATTTGGGCAAATGATGATTTGACGGAAGAAATTGATGGAATGATAGAAAGTGAGAAATTTATTATTAGAATTTGGGGTGGCGAAAATGAGCAAATTCTTGAAATCGAAAACTGGCTTGAAGGCGATGAATTTTATGGAACAAATAAAATCTCAGTTGCTGAAAAACTTTCAACTTTCCAACTTTCAACTTTCCAACTTCATCAGAATACTCCAAATCCATTCTCAGAAAATACAGAAATAAGCTTTTATATTTATGAAAATGCTTTTGTAGAAATTGAGTTGTTTGACATTCTTGGAGAAAAAATTGAAACTATTCAGGCACAAAATTATCCTGCCGGAAATCATTCAATTGTTTACGATAAGAAAAATTTGCAGTCAGGAGTTTATTTTTACCGACTTTCAGTTAAAGATTTTTCTGCAACTAAGTCTTTGAGTATATTTTAGTAAGGTGCTATGTTCAAGACAGATGCGACTGAAATAAAAATAAGCTTATTGTAGAAAAAAAGCTTAATGAATAAAAAAATGGGATTACAAAGCCTGACATTTGCAATCCCATTTTTTATTGCTTTTACAAGTAATAACATAAGTTTGCATAGTATATTGGATTTTCTGACTTCATCACAGATTATCAGATGGTATTAATTTATAAGAGGAAATAAAGACATATTTACTTATTGAAGCTTATAAAAAGTAAAAATATTTTCGCATATTTGGGTTTTTTAGTTGAATAAGATTAATATGATTAATGATATAGAAAAAACAAATCAGCATAATAATACAAAATTAAATGTTGATAAGATTGTTCACTATTGGGTCGAAATGTCCGATAACGATTTTGATATTATGATTGATATGTATAGAATAAAACGATATAATTGGTCATTATTCATTGGACATCTCGTTATTGAAAAATTAATTAAAGCTACATATGTAAAAATAAATCAAAAACATCCGCCTTTTTATACATGATTTACTAAAATTGATAAGTCGTTGCAAGATCTCAATCACAGGTGAACAAATGGATATCCTTGATACCATCTCAACTTTTAATATAAATGCACGCTATGATGACTATAAATTAGCATTTTACAAAAAGTGTGATTTAGAATACACAAAAAAATGGATAAAGAACATTAAAATTATACGACTATGGATAAAAAATACGCTATTAAAATAGTGAATGATTATATTTCCTTTTTAAAGAACGAACAAAAACTTGATTTGCACCAGGTTTTTTTATTTGGTTCATATGCCAAAAACAAACAAAATCCTGATAGCGATATAGATGTAGCCATTGTTTTCCACAAGCTAAGCGATAGGTTAGATATGCAATTGAAACTGATGAAATGGCGGCGTAATTTTGATTTATCCATAGAACCGCATCCATTCGATAAATTCACATTCAATATTGACAACCCTTTTGCATATGAAATAATTGCAAATGGATTGAAACTTACTAAGTAATTTTCACATAAAGTTCAAAAACCAGTTAGGGAGTATTTCTAAGCTCTATTTGTGAATATTCTCATTTCACATCAACATTTCAAAAATAGGAGTAATGTTCAATGGTTAAAAATAAATTAAAGTAAATCCGGCCGCAACCTCTTAGTCCGCTCAAGTGCCTGTTCAAATTTCCATTCCTCAATTTCTTTGTCGTTTCCCGAAAGCAAAATATCCGGAACTTTCCAGCCTTTATATTCTGAGGGGCGGGTATAAACGGGCGGGGCTAACATATCGTCCTGAAAAGAATCGAACAATGCTGATGTCTCATCAGAAATTACACCCGGAATCAATCTTACTAAACTATCAACAATTACTGCCGCAGCCATTTCGCCACCCGTGAGAACATAATCGCCAATGCTAATTTCTTTAGTGATAAGATTGTCTCTAACCCTCTGATCAACACCTTTGTAATGTCCACACAAAATTATTAGATTTTTTTTCAGTGAAAGCGAGTTTGCCAATCCCTGATTAAATTTTTCTCCATCGGGCGATGTGTAAATTATTTCATCATATTTGGTTTGCTCTTTTAAATGTTGTAATGCAATATCAATTGGTTCAATATTTAAGACCATTCCTGCCCCACCACTGAAAGCATAGTCATCAATTCGCCTATGTTTGTCTTTGGTGAAATCACGCAGATTATGAATATTAATTTCAACAATTCCTTTATCTATTGCTCTTTTTACAATTGAATGCGAAAACGGACTGTCCAGCAATTCTGGTAAGGCTGTAATAATATCTATACGCATAGATTTTCTAATTGAATATTAAAGAATTTGAGATCTTTTGATTGCACTTAAAATCAGAAACTTACTAATGAATCTATTCCAAATTGTTTGTAGAAAAATCTACACAAAACTTTTTAATCTCGTCTCTTATATGCCTGAATTTATCTAAAATTTCTTCTTCAGTACCTTTTGCTTTAGCCGGATCTTCAAAACTTTTATGAACTTTTTGGGCTCTATTTGGAAACACCGGACAATTTTCTTTTGCGTTTTCGCATACAGTTAATACAAAATCGAAATCAATTCCAAGAAAATCATAAACAAGGTCGGATGTGTTAGAACTGATATCTACACCTACTTCAGCCATTACTTTTACTGCAGTTGGGTTGACACCATGTTTTTCCACTCCTCCACTATAAACTTCAGCTTCATTCTTAAAAAAATATTTCATCCAACCCTCTGCCATCTGCGAGCGACATGAATTTCCTGTACAAATTATCAAAATTTTTTTCATTCTTAAAAAAACTTAAAATATTTTTTAATAGTACAAAAATAGATTTATTTCCGTTTATTGTACATATTTTATAAATATTAAACATTTTATCTTCGTTTGAATGACTGATTTGAAAATGAATTTATTTCGCTTGAAAGCTATAATTATTGCATCCATTTTTATATCCATGTTTTCTATGAATTCGTTTTCGCAAGAGCGGAAATTAATTCAAATTTCAGGTGTAATTCAAAATGACAGTTTAAGTACTTTACCTTTTGTTACAGTTCTGGTTGAAAATACAGGTAAAGGAACAATCTCAAATTTTTTTGGATATTATTCCTTGCCAGTTCATATTGGCGACACATTGAAATTTTCTTTTGTTGGCTGCAAAGACTTCCAATTTATTGTACCCGACACAATAAAAAACAGCAATTTTTCCTTCGATTTTGTAATGGATATGGACACAATTCTTTTGCAAGAAGCCATTGTTTTTCCATGGAACACCTACGAGCAATTTCTTATGGCTGTAGTCGAAATGGAAATTCCTGAAAACGATATGGATAGAGCAAACAGAAATCTGCTCCGCCTAAAAGAACAAATTCTGAATATGGAATATTATCCTGTTGATGCCAGTTTAAATTACAAATACTTTATGCAAGGACATTACGACAGAATATATACTGCAGGACAATATCCTGTGGTGAGCCTCTTAAATCCATTTGCCTGGGCTCAATTTTTTAAAGCTCTGAAAAATGGAGATTTCAAACGAAAAGATTAATTGCCTTTCGATAAAACAAAATATTCTAAGATAATTACCTCAATTTATCTAAAATATAAATATTTACTGAAATTTTCGTTGCAAATTAGTATGCTTAAAAGCAAGAATGATGCAAGGTTTCAATAATTTCTACTTAATCTTTGAGCAACTTAGTGCAATAGCTCTTTCACAAAGAACCACGAAGAAAACACTGAGTTTCACAGATAAAGCCTATCATTATCTTCGAGTATCTGACACAGATTAGTTGCAAATTTTCTAACTAAATATTTCCCAATAGCAACCTTTTTTTGAATTCTGTCATCTGTGAAAGAAATCAATTAATAGATGATGGATTTAGTATTTCTGTATATTAAGAAAAAGACCATAATAGTTGGCTTATTGGTATTTGCATATATTTCTATTGTTTCTTGCGAAAAAAAAATAGATACACAAGATGGTTCTACCGATGTTGAATTTAATCTTAAAGAATTAGCTTTGGTAGAATCTGGAAACGAATTTGGACTTGATCTATTCAAAAGAACAGTGCAAAATGAAGCTACCGATAAAAATATTTTTGTCTCTCCCACAAGCATTTCAATAGCCTTGGCAATGACCTACAATGGAGCCGATGAAGAAACCAAACTTGCATTCGAAAATGTTTTAAAACTTAATGGACTTACAGTTGATGAAATAAATCTTTCATATCAAAGCCTCATAAATATTCTTACAACAATCGATAATGATGTTTTGCTAAAAATTGCAAACTCAATTTGGTATAGAGATACGTATTTTGTCGAACCCAATTTTCTTGATGTAAATTCTACTTACTATAATGCAGAAGTTTCAGCTCTCAATTTCGAAAACCCACAGTCAGTAGATATTATAAACGATTGGGTTTCGCAAAATACCAACGATTTGATACCTGAAATTGTAGATGAAATTAGTCCAAATACTATTATGTTTCTAATAAATGCAATTTATTTTAAAGGAACATGGACCTATGAATTTGATATTGATAATACCTTTGAAAGCCCGTTTTATTTGCAAAATGGAAATTCAGTTTCAGTTCCGACCATGAATCAGACCGGTGAATTTAATTATTTTGCAAACGAACAAATCGAAATTTTGGAATTGCCATACGGAAATGCCAACTATTCAATGTTAATTATACTTCCAAAACCTGAAATTCATATAGACAGCATTGTTTCTCTGATGGACGAAAATGTTTGGGAAGAATGGATAAACAACTTGCTACCAACAGAAGATGTTCATGTGTATTTACCGAGATTTAAGTTTGAATACGAAAAAACTCTAAACGAAATATTAATAGATATGGGTTTGGGCATTGCATTTTCAGGAGCTGCCAATTTTTCAAAAATCAACCCAAACAACGAACTGTTCATCTCAAAAGTTAAGCATAAATCATTTATTGAAGTAAACGAAGAAGGAACAGAAGCAGCGGCTGTTACATCTGTCGAAATTAATTTAACAAGTGTCAACGGTGTTTATTTTAATGCAAATCGTCCTTTTATTTTTGCAATTAAAGAAGCAAACTCAAAAGCAATTGTTTTTATTGGCAAATTCGCTAAACCATAAAATTGTCCCCCCAATTTTATTGTAATTGCCATTACTAATTCCCCCTAAGCTAAGCTTCTCAGAATTCAAAACAACTGAGAAGCTTTTTTTTGATAAAGTCTCATCAAATGATAAGAGCATCATACAAAATCTCCACAGCATGAAAAGCTTGTCGTTGAGTACCATCTTTTATTTGGTGACGACAACTGGTTCCATCGGCTGCAATCACAACATTTTCATCACTTTTTCTAATATTTGGAAACAAAACCAATTCCCCAACTTTCATAGAAAAATCGTAATGCTCTTTTTCGTAACCAAACGAACCCGCCATACCGCAACAACCCGATGGAATTTCTTCCACTTCATAGTTTTCAGGGAACGACAGAATGGCTTTTGTAGGAATAGTTGAAGCAATGGCTTTTTGCTGGCAATGCCCATGAAGAAGAACTTTCTTCTTTTCTTTGGTGAACATATTTTTTGCAATTTTTCCGGCTTCAATTTCTTTCGAAAGAAATTCATCAATTAAGTAAGAATTTGCGGCAAGTTTTTTAGCATCATCAACGAGCGAAGAATCAACAAGTTCGGGGTATTCATCTCTGAATGAAAGAATTGCCGATGGTTCAATTCCAATCAATGGAGAATTTTCAGAAACAAAATCTTTAAGCCAACTCACATTTTTGTTGGCAATAGTTTTTGCTTTCCGCAACAAGCCTTTCGACAAGAAAGTTCGGGCACTGACTTCATGTTTTGGAATTTTCACTTCGTAGCCTAAAATCGTTAGCAGACGAATGGCATTTATTCCTACATCTGTGTCATTATAGTTTGTAAATTCATCATTAAATAAATATACTTTTCCATTCGAAAAATCGGAGCTTTTACATCCTATTGATTTTTTAAACCATTTGTTTAAAGTCGATTTTTGCAAAAGTGGCATTTTTCTTTTTGTAGAAAAGCCCAAAATAGATTGAAAAATATATGAACTTATCCTGTTTTTTAAGAAAAAGTTTGAAAATTGGGGTAATATTGAAAGAACTGCATTCAAATTAGAAATATGAGCAATTGCCTTTGCCCGTAGCGGAATACCATTTGCATCATAATAATGTTGCAGAAATTCGGCTTTCAGTTTTGCCATATCAACACTTGATGGACACTCCGATTTGCAAGCCTTGCAAGACAAACACAAATCCATTATCTCATAAATCTCTTTATGATTGAATGGGTTCGATTTTTTGGAATTAGTTAAAAATTCCTGCAAAATATTTGCACGTGCTCGTGTTGAGTTCTTTTCGTCGTGGCTTGCCATAAACGAAGGGCACATTGTCCCGCCAATTTTCTCCGATTTTCGGCAATCGCCTGAGCCGGAACACTTTTCTGCTGCCCGCACAATTCCTTTTGTATTTGAAAAATCGAAAATAGTTTTAATATCAGGGCTTGGTTTTTCCGAGCTAAATCGCAAATTCTCTGTAATAGATGGAGTATCAGTAATTTTTCCAGGATTAAAAATATTATTTGGATCCCATACAGCTTTCAACTTTCTCAGTAACTGATAGTTGTGCTCGCCCAACATGAGTGGAATAAATTCGCCTCTAAGCCTACCATCACCATGTTCCCCACTTAAAGAGCCATTATATTTTTTAACTAATTTTGCAATTTCTTTACCAAGATTGTAGAAAATTTCTAAATCGTTTTTGTCTTTGAGATTAAGCATCGGACGAAGATGCAATTCGCCAGAACCGACATGTGCATAAAAAATACATGTTGTATTATTTCTTTTTAAAACCTCCTTAAATTCAATAACATATTCGGGCAAATCGTCTGTAGAAATTGCGGTATCCTCAATAACGGTTGTGCTTCGTTTGTCGCCAGGAACATTCGATAAAAGCCCCAATCCTGCTTTTCGCAAATCCCAAACTTTTTTTATATCTTTTCCAAAAATTATAGGAAAATAATAGCCTAAATTGTTTTGTCTAAGCTCAGCTTCAAGCTCATAAGTAATTTCCTGAATTTCCTCCTTCGAATGTCTGGCAAACTCAATTATTAGTAGAGCCGCCGGATTTTCTTTTATAAAGAATCGATTTTTTCGCTGGCTAATATTATCTTTTGTGCATTCAATTATAATATCGTCCATGAGTTCAACTGCACCCGGAAAATATTTCAAAGCAATAATATTTGCCCGCAAAGCTTCGTCCAAACTGTTGAAATGTGCAGCAACCACAGCTTTTTCTTTTGGAGGAAGCTCTACCAAATTAAGCTTAATTTCGGTAGTAAAAGCGAGGGTACCTTCCGAACCGGCAAGCAATTTAGAGAAATTGAATTTCTCATCGGTTTCCGAAAATATTGCAGTTTCTAAAAGCAAATCTATAGCATAACCGGTATTTCGGCGGCGAATTTTCGGATTAGGAAATTCTTTCCTGATTTTTTCCTGATTTTCTTTGTCAGACAATATTTCGTGAATATTTCGATAAATTTCATTTTCTAAAGTTTCACCTTTGCATTTTTGTTGAAATTCTTCTTCTGAAAGTGCCGAAAATTCTGCTAACGAACCATCTGATAAAATTGCTTTTACTGATATTGTATGATCTCTTGTACTTCCGTAAATTATTGAATGTGAGCCACATGAATTGTTCCCAAGCATACCACCCATCATGCAGCGGTTCGATGTTGAGGTTTCAGGCCCGAAAAACAGATTGTACTTCTCCAACTCAATATTCAATTCGTCGAGAACCACGCCAGGCTCTACTCTTACCCATTTTTCTTCAGCATTGATTTCCAGTATTTTATTGAAGTGCTTTGAAACATCGACAATAATACCGGAACCAACAACTTGCCCTGCCAAAGATGTCCCGGCAGTTCTAGGAATTAATGAAGTATTATTCTCGGTGGCAAAGTTTATTGCTTTTTTTAAGTCTTCCTTGTTTTTTGGAACTACTACTGCAAGTGGTTTTTCTTTATATGCAGAAGCATCGGTCGAATATAATATTTTCGATGACAAATCGTGATAGAGTTCGCCATCAATGCATTCATTCAATTCCAGTAATCTATCTTTCATATATGTTATTTTTTTGCAAAAATAGTAGGAAGTTTGAAATTAGAAATTAGAAATTGGAAATTAGGAATAGGCTAAAGGCTAACAGCTAAAAGCTAAAACCTTTCCACCATCAAAACTATTGAAATACCCAGAGCTGCACCGGAAATTACCAGATTCCATTCTCTCTTTTTTACTTTTAGAAAATTTGCAAAAATGAAACCAACAAACAAAATTCCTATAATTATGACAATTTGCCCGAATTCGAGACCTAAATTAAAACCAAGTAGAGGACGAAAAATTCCATTTTCTGAGCTTATCAATTCTCTCAAATAATTTGAAAATCCTAAGCCATGAATTAATCCAAATATCATTGCAACAAAATATTTAAAGCTGTGAAGAGATTTCGAAAATTTCTCTTTTTTCTGAAAAATATTTCCAAGGGCTGTTATCAAAATTGTAATCGGAATCAAAAATTCAACCATCGAATTCGAAATTTTGATAATATTGAAAGTTGCTAAAACTAAAGTTACAGAATGTCCTATTGTAAAAGCAGTTACAAGCACCAACACATTTTTCCATTGCCTGAAATCGTAAACAGCACAAAGAGCCAGCAGAAACAAAATGTGGTCGTAGCCCGCAAAATCGGAAATATGTTCGAAACCTAAATTGAAATATAATTTGAAAATTGACATAAAAATATTTTTGGCAAAAATAAAAATTGTAATTTTAACCTGCATAATTCACAAAAACAAGCAAAATGATGTTAATATTCTGTAATACAGACAAATGCAAGCTTTGATAAAAAACATTAATTTTTTAAATAAAAATGGAGTTCATGTATATTTTTTTCCAATAAGTTACTATC